>CAUDRD010000019.1 GCA_958451705.1 uncultured Oscillospiraceae bacterium | reverse complement strand
ACGGTTAATAAGCAGGCAGCGTTTGAGATTCGCTACTGAAACCGGCCATTTAAATGGACACGGAAGGCTGACTCTCTCTGCGGAAGAGATATTATAATCTGTAAGAGTCAAGATACCAGAGTTAACCTTACCGATGGGAGGGAAGGGGAACGGTACAAAGGGACAGGAATAATTCAGTGCAAAAGTGCCATAGAGATTGGTTTTTTCTATGTATGTTTCAACCTGATTTACACTGTATGAACGGCTGGAATTTTGATCGACTTCCTGCAAAAGATAGAAGTCCGCATTTTTGTCGGTTATAAACTGAGAAATTTCATTGATGTTTTCTTCCATGCGGTCTTTGTCGGTGGATTTAACCTTTTCGCCGCCATCCATAAAGAAATCGGCATTGTCTCCGAGACCTGCGTAGCCGGTGTTGAAGCTGATAAGCTTTACCGTATCGCCGGAGAAGGTTTTTCTGCTTTCAGAAGCTGAGACGTCTATTTTTTCGACTTCATCGGGTTTGTACTCTCTGATACTGAGATAAGCGACAAATCCTCCAAAAATCAGAACCAAGACCAGTAAGATGATACCTACAATTTTCAATACTTTTTTCATAGAATGACCTCCGTTTAATTATAATAATCTTTTGTTTCCGCCGGATACACATAATGTATACGCTGACCTTCCGGGAAACTCGTGAGTGATATTTTCGTATTATACACTATGAAAAGAAGTTTTTCAATATTGTAAACAAAACTTTTTTACATAATGGCAAAATAATGTTTATTGTGCTTTGAATACAATGTAGAGTTCCGTAAAATCTTTTACTGTATAAAAACGGCTGTTTCCAGTTTGTTGAACCGAAAACAGCCGATAAATATTTCAATAAGAGATGTAAAAGGAATGATGTATCAGCGATACATTGCCATGTAATCGCCATGAGCTTCAATTAGTTCGTCGCACATACTGCGAATATCATCTACACTCAGTTCTGCAGCGGTATGGGGGTCAAGCATAGCAGCCTGATAAATAAGATTTTTGTCTCTGGTGCGTGCAGCTTCAATGGTTAAAAGCTGTACGTTTATGTTTGTCTGGTTCATTGCAGCAAGCTGTACGGGAAGACGTCCCACATGGCAGGGGTTAATTCCCTGTGCGTTTACTAAGCACGGCACCTCTACGCAGGCATCTGAAGGAAGATTTTCGATTAAGCCGGTATTCAGCACATTTCCGCCTATTTGACAAGGCTTATTGGTTACTACGGCCTCCATGATATAGGATGCATATTCACGGGAGCGGGTGTGGGTCACTTTACCGTTGTTGAGTATATTTTTCTTTTCTTCCTCCCATCCGGCAATCTGATTGATACAGCGCCTAGGATATTCGTCAAGAGGGATATTGTAACGGTCTATAAGTTCAGGGTAACGGCTTTTAATATAAAATGGGTTGTACTCGGCGTTGTGTTCGCTGGATTCTGTGCAGTAATATCCAAAATTCCTGATATATTCATAGCGTATCATGTCCCCGTGCTTTTCGGCTGCATTCTTTTCCAGGGCACGTTTTTTAATTTCAGGATAAAGATCGTTTCCGTCCTTGTCCCGTATCTCCAAAAGCCATGCCATGTGGTTTATTCCTGCAATAAAATCCACAGCACCGTCCAGTTTATCCTCCATGCCGAGACCTTTTAAGAGACCCTCAGTACACACCTGAACACTGTGGCAAAGACCCACAGTGCGAATTTTTGTATATCGCTGCATATAGCCGCTGAGGATTGCCATAGGGTTTGTATAGTTGAGGAAAAGTGCGTTTGGACAAACTTCCTCCATAGCTTCGGCAAATTCTTCCATTACCGGTATAGTGCGAAGTCCTCTCATAATGCCGCCAATGCCGAGAGTGTCTCCGATTGTCTGCCTGAGACCGTATTTTTTCGGGATTTCAAAGTCTGTTACCGTACAGGGTTTATATCCTCCAACCTGAATGGCATTTACTACAAAGTCCGCATCTTTTAAAGCCGCTCTGAGATTGTCGATGCCTAAATATGTTGTTATTTCAGCCCTGTTTTCATTTACGTTTTTGTTTATGGCCTGTAGAATAACGTCCGATTCTTCAAGCCTTTGGGGATCAATGTCGTACAGTGCAATTTGTGCATCTCTGAGAGATGGCGTACACATACAGTCTCCCAGTACATTTCTTGCAAATACTGTACTTCCCGCTCCTAAAAAAGTAATTTTAACCATGTTATCCTCCTGTTACTCCTCAAAATAAATTTATAGTATTGCATTGTTTTGCAAAGAATTAGTTTCCTGTGCAAAAATGTTATACTGCCTTAGAAAGATAAAACACCATTATTTTTGCTTCTCCATAAAATCAATGCTGGCTTATTTCAGTTTTCTTGTTTCGGGTTAAAATAACAACCGTCTCCACGTGTGCCGTAAAGGGGAACATATCAACGGGCTTTATTTTCTTAACTTTATATCCGTGCTTTGTAAGGTAAAATAAATCACGCCGCTGAGTTTCCGGGTTACAGGATATGTATACAATTTTTTCAGGGGAAAGGTTTACGGCTGAGGCAAGGAATTTTTTATCGCTTCCCGCTCTGGGAGGGTCCATAAACAGCACATCGGCTTTTTCTCCGGAATGTACAAAATCCTCCATAAAATCGCCGGCGTCACAGGGATAAAATTCAATATTTTCAATGTTGTTAAGCTTTGCGTTTTGTTCGGCGTCGGCTATGGCGTCGGCGTTGGAGTCAGCGCCGATAACTCTCTTTGCACCGGAGCTTGCAGCGATGCCTATTGTACCTATTCCGCAGTAAGCGTCGATTACGGTTTCGTTACCTGTAAGTCCCGCAAAGGAAATTGCGGTTTCGTAAAGAACCTGAGTCTGTACGGGATTTACCTGATAAAAAGAGCGGGGAGAGATGATAAATTTTTTGCCGCAGAGAATATCGGTAATAGTTCCGCTGCCGTAAACGGTGCGGCTTTCGCTGCCTAAAACCAGCTTGCGTTTGCTTTTGCTGATGTTTATAACAATCGTTGTTATTTCAGGGCAGTGGCTTAATATTGAGTTTATAAAGCTTTTTTCATTTTTAAGCTTATCATCATTGAGGACGATTACCGCCATGATTTCATTGGTAGTAAAGCCTCGTCGTATAAGTACATATCGCAGTAAACCGGTTTTAGTTTCGGGATTGTAGGCTTTAATTTTAAAGCTTGAGGCAAGTCGGGTTATTTCGGAAATTATTCTGTTTGAAATTTCGTCCTGAATCATGCAGTTTTGAACGGGAATGGTTTTGCCTGTTTTAGACTGATAAACCCCTGAAAAAATCTTGCCGTGGAGATTTACAAATGAAGCCTGAGCTTTGTTGCGGTAATTGCGGGGGTTTTTCATTCCGATGATTTTTCCGACTTTTCCGAAATCACCTAAAAGCCTGTTAACCACCGACTGCTTAAATTTCAGCTGCCTTTCGTAGTCCATGTTTTGAAGGCTGCATCCGCCGCATTTTTTGCAGTAGGGACATTGATTTTCCTTCGTGATTTTTTTCTTTTCTTTATCTGGTTTCATAATTTTACCTCTTGATTAAAGATTTCTTCTGAGTCCCTTGGGATAGTGGTTTTTAATAATTCCGCCTGCTGCTTTTCCCCAGCCCGTCGTGTATCCATCCACTGAAACAAGACACCAGCCCTTTAAATCTCCGGCGGGGATTGTCTCGCCTCTGAGATAGGCAAAAATTTCATTTTCGCTTACTTTAAATTCCGCGCACTGTGCATCCTGGGGATTTAAAGCCATTGCAAGGGAATGGCTCGGTTCAAATCGGTTTTTCTTCACCGTTCCTAGATGAAGTCCGAAACGCAGCACCTTTATTGAGTCAAGTGAGGGAAGAAATGGCGGCATAATATATAAGTTATCTCCGAAAGCGGAAATCTCTCCCTCAGGGGGATTTTTGAGAAATTTATCTGCAAATTCTCTGTAAAGCTTTTCGTATTCTTTCGGACAGGTTGCCTTTACGCTTTGACGATATGTATTTTCATTTTCTCCGTCTTTTTTTAATACAGCGGCAAAGTGACCCTCTCCCTGTGTAAGATGAGGCCATATGCGGAAAGTAAATAATGCTCTCTCGTCGTTTTCTGCAAGCTCAGGTCTGCCATGAGAAATGAAAGGGGGAGTCTCTACTTTTTCTATGGAAAATTCCGGATGGTCATTTAAAAAGCTTATTATCATCTTTTCGTTTTCTTCTGGGGAAAAAGTGCAGGTCGAATAGACGAGCCTTCCTCCCGGGCGGAGCATACCTGCGCCGTTTTCGAGTATTTCTTTTTGACGTACTGCGCATTTTATAACGTTTTCTTCGCTCCACTGAGCTCTCGCTTCCTCATCTTTACGGAACATTCCCTCGCCGGAGCATGGAGCGTCAATGAGCACTCTGTCGAAAAACTGAGGGAATTTTTTGAGAAGCCTGTCGGAGCTTTCGTTTGTAACAATTGCGTTTTTTATGCCCATGCGTTCAACGTTTGAAGAGAGAATTGCAGCTCTTTTGGGATGAATTTCGTTTGCCACAAGGAGCCCTTCGCCTTTTATATCGGCGGCAATTTTAGTTGTTTTGCCTCCGGGAGCCGCACAAAGATCGAGTATACATTCGCCGGGCTGAGCACTTAAAAGTTCAGCGGGGAGCATTGCACTGGGTTCCTGAATGTAATAAGCTCCCGCTTCGTGAAGGGGACTTTTTCCGGGCTGCATTGTGTCGGGGTAAAAATATCCGTCACTAGTCCACGGAACAGGTGAGAGCTTTTCACCTAAAACAGAGAAAAGCTTTTCACAGTCTCCTTTAAGAGTGTTTATACGCAGCGCAGATTTTCTGCTTTCGTCGTAGGATTTAATAAAGGCTTCGTATTCATCGCCGAGTATATTCTGCATTCTTTCACGGAATTTAATTGGGAGCTCCATTTTTCACTTTCCTTTTTTAGAATTGTACTGTAAATAAATTTTGTGTATATAAAACCTTTTTGTAACCGGTCCGTATTCTGCTAAAAGACGTTAAAGTATATTTAAATTAATTATATCATATATAAGGGAGCTGAAAAAGGTCGTATTGATTTAAGTAAACAGATTATGATTTTTATTATTAAAACAGTTCGTCAAGGAGTATGTAATATTTTAATTTTTCTTTATTTTTTTCAATTCCCAGCTTTTCAAAAAGCATAT
Source organism: uncultured Oscillospiraceae bacterium (assembly GCA_958451705.1). GTDB lineage: Bacteria > Bacillota > Clostridia > Oscillospirales > Acutalibacteraceae > UMGS263. Next base: position 7,302 of record CAUDRD010000019.1, on the reverse strand, counting down.
CGGGATTAAATTTGCTGTTTATGGGTTTATTGCTGAAAATATGTTTTAAGCTTCTGTAACAGATTGCAATATCCTGCCATTTGTCTGCTATTCCGGCTTTTCCTAAATCAATGAAACCGCTTAATTTACCGTCTGCTGCAAATATATTTTGCAGTGAATAATCGCCGTGGGTAAGGGTCAGCTCTTCCTCAGGTTTGTTTTCCTCCAACCATTTCAGCAGCTCTTCGGGAGACTTAAATCCGTTTTCGCCGAATGTTTCGGGCTCTGTATTTTCTAAATCTACTAAACCGTTTTCAACGTTAAATTTTGCAGCCGCTAATTTAAAATCGAGAGTATTATTGCAGGGACAATTTTCAATATTGACGCTCCACAGGTGTTTAAGTCCGTAAGTTAAAATAGAAAGTAGTTTTTCGGAATCATTGGTATAAATATCGCTGCAAAGCATATCTCCTTTAATTTTAGACATAAGGATAAAGGAAATGTCATTTTCCGTTTCGCAGGCTATAAGCTCAGGAACCGGAAGTTTATTGTGCAGCCACTTCATCATTTCGATTTCGTTAGCGGTTTCCCCACTTTTTTGCTGTATTTTTAAAACCATATTATCAAAGAGGATTACCTGTGAGTCCGACATTCCCACATTGTCAATATGGTATTTTTTACTGCCTATTATTTCTTTTATTCTTTGCGGAAGGCACAGCATATTGTTCCCCCTTTTTTATTTAGTGATTTTAGCACTGCGATTTGCTCTGTAGGATTTAATTATGTGAACACTTAGATAAATATAGTATAACTTGCGGCGTCTGTATTGGGAATACTTTTACTGTATTTTTTATTGGTGTAAGAAAGAAGATGCCTCCTATTGTCAATCTGCAATAGGAGGCTGAGTTTATCCGTTTATATGGGCTTTATTCACTTTAATGGGAGCAAAATTTATTTCTGCCAATTCCAGTTATAGAAGCGAACTTTTACAGGATCGGAAGCGATTTGATTTCCGTAAATATCAGTAACAATTGCCTGTACCCAGCATGAACGTCCACCGATGCCCCAGGTTGGACGGATTGTTGCCACCTTCTGGCTTCCATTTAAAATATCGGCTTCTGGTTCGCTTATAGACCAATTGGCATATACCCACTGTACGCTGGCAATTTTGCTGTTGTCATCTGTCTTAACAGTCAAATCGACAGACTGGCTGGTCCATGACATGTACCAGGGAACCTGGTGGTAAATTACCTGTCCGTTTGCTTTGTCGGAAGTGTTTACCGGTACAATGGAGACGGTTGTGATATTTGTTACAGGTTCAAATACTGCGGTAAAGGTTACGTTTTCAGAAGGCATTTTATCCGGTACGGCAGGTGACCAGCCTGTAAATTGATAACCTGGGATATCCTCAACTTCCGGCGGTACTATAGCTGCACCTTCCTCAACTGTTGTGGTCTGTGATATTCCGTCTATAATCCATGTAGCCGTATAGGCTTTGGGCTTAACTGTTACTTTGCACGCTTTTTCAATATCGGTTCCTTCAACTTTTACAATAATCGCCGTTTCTCCGGGAGCCTTAGCTGTGATCTTGCCCGTTGCATCTACTGAGGCAATTTTGCTGTTTTCAGAAGAGAATACGATATTTGTGAAAGGAGCTGCACTGGCGTCAAGCTGAGCCGTATCGCCGTTAGTGAGCGTTATGCTCTCGTTGGAAAGGGTAAGCTCAACTTTCTGAACGTCAACTATATTGTGGCAAACAGTACACTCTCTTTCAAATACGCCGTTGGAGGCATAATGCCAATCGCCGAGAGTGTGGGGTAATTTGTCCACAGTGGTTTGAGCTTTTATTACAGCGCCGCAGTCTTCGCATACCAATCCCTCCGTAAGTCCCTCAGAGGTACAGGTGGGTTCAACAGCGGGAACAATTTCGGTTCTGTGTTTCTGAGTTGTTTCATAGCCGCAAACAGTACACAGGCAGGTGTGTGTGCCATCGCCGTTATCGGTATAAGTATAACTGTGCATACCTTCTTCACAGTGTGATATGGGACGGCTTTCCTGTGCGGAGCAGTCTGCGCAGGTTCTGATTTCAAGTCCGTCGTGTTCGCTATCCGGTTCTACTACACGCACCCAGTCGCCGTAATTGTGCTGTGTATTGGCGTTGCTCAGGGCGTTGCCCAGCATGATTCTTGCAGCGTTCATTGTTGCGCATTCCCAGGCGATAAAGTCCACCGAAACTCCGTCATGGGGTTCAGAGCTGAAAATGTACTGAAGTCCATACTTTTCATAGTTGACGAACACTTTATTGATTGCGTTTTTAAGTACCTGGCTGTCTTCACCCAGGAACTCACGGGCGAGGGTTAGATAGTCGTAATCGTCAAGGCCAGAAGAAATTTGCTTAAGACGAAGGGAAACGATGGGCTCGGTGGGGTCTTCGCCTATAGGCGCACCGGGGTACAGTAATACGCCGTTGCCGTTTCCTGTCTGGATTCCCGAAGCGCCGGGCATTGTATAAGTATCCCAAACGTTATAGGGTTCTCCGTTTACATAAGGAGTATAGCCACAGTTGTAATAAAGCATACCGTTATCTTCCAGAAGGCTTGACTGCCAGAAGAAAATGCGGCGGAATACACCTGCGGGACTCTTGCCCCAACGCCAAAGCTCAAAGCTGCCTAACTGAATATCGCCGGGATACCTTAATTTAACGTGCCAGGAATCGCCGTTGGCATATTCGTCAAAAGCTCCGTCGTGACTGAATACAAGACTCTGGTTCAGACACAGAACGTCAGTTGAAGCTTTAAGTTTCGACATGATGATTTCAAAATTGGTTGAGTTGAAGAACGGAACCATTTTATGGCTATTGGGCCAAAGTGCCTCCAAAGCCGCAATGTTATTATCAAATGCAGAGGTGTCGCTGCCTTCGCTCCATCCTGGTTCGTCGGCAGTGTAGAAAAATGCCTTATCCTCAAGGAGCGGGTTGCCGTTAACTACATTTTTATACTGAAGTATTTTTTCCTGAACCGCCGAAGAACTGAGACTGCCGGTTATGGGGACGCTGAACATCTTTCGGCGTGTGTCCGCCATTGCAAGCTCCGCTGCTTTTTCATCGTTATCAATAAGGAATCGTGGAAGCTCATATGGTGTGATACCGTGTTCGAGCAGGCATTCCTGCCAGCCTTCTACTATGCTTTCGGCCAGCTCCATATCTTCCGGTACAATATCGGACCAGTTGCTGAACCTTACGCCGTTAAGCATTAAAAAGCCTTTAGTTTCTCCATAACCGGAAGCGCTGTTGTAAAGGCCCATGAGAGCTGTCGCATAATGACTCTCAGGAAGGGCAAAATTCCAAACAACTGCGGTTATGGTTTTTTCTGCAAGTACCTCGTCGCCGTCGTAAAGAGTTACTTTAGAAGTATAATTGCCCGGAGTCTGATCTTTTGCAGAAATAAGCTCCACATAGAATGTATTATTTTCGTTCAGAACTGTCGTTACAGTTTCGCCACGGTATGGGACGAGGGCTTCACCAAGCTGGTCGCCGTTTGTCCATGGTCTGAAATAAGCTTCATTATAAATTGAACTCTCAAGCAGTTCACCGTTTGCGTTTCTGAACTCATCAACTTCAACACGAAGGGGACGGCTTTCGGTTTGCTCATGAAAGTAGATCTGGAAGCCTTCTCTCTCATTCTGAGCGAGATACACAACGCTGCCGGTTATTCCTCTTGAACTGTCGCCGTTAGTCAGCTGCTGAGAGTTGACGTGGTTTGAATTTGCGCCGTATCTCTGGTCTGCACTTGTCTTATTCATCTGAAGATCCGAATAGACAAGATAGAACAGATAAGGGCTGGTTGCTGCACTGGTTGTAAATATCATGCTTGTTAAGCAAACAGATACTGCAAGCAGTACAGCAGCAATTTTTGCCGCATAAGATTTAATGCTCTTCATATTATCACTCCTTTTTGTTTATAACACCCTATCACATTATAATTTATATAATAAAATAAGTCAATATTAATTAAAATTATGTAAAAATCACAAAACTAAGAGCAGGATTACAAACTCTTGGTTTTGTGATTTTTAGGCAATATTAAGTAGAAATTATAATTATTTACAGTTTTTGAATGCGAGGCTTAGCAAAGGCCATTCTGCAAATAGACCATCTGAGAGTGGATTTTTCTATTTTATCTGCAATGTCCCAAAGACTATCAACAATTCTGATTTCAACATTTCGTTTTATAAGCTCAGAAAACAAGTCGGTTAGCTCGTATTTAGCTTTTGGTATTTGAGTGGTTTTTGCTATATAATAACCTGCTGTATTATCCTGTAAAACAAAATCTTTTTCTTCAAATTCGTATAAGTATAAGGTCGTGTTTTTCATTTTTTCAAACCATTTACTTTCTATTACAACAGCGTGAGAGACAGTGGATGAAGAAAAGAATTTGTTGCGGTCAGATTCAGTTGTATTTTCTCCGGCATAATATGCCACTCTTGGGCAGTTCCTCGGTGTGAGAAAATTCGGAAGCCTTTTTTCGTCAATTGCCCATACCAGTCCTACGCTTTTATCTAAATCGTCACGGTCGGGTATTCTGGGAATAAATTCTCTGTTGTTACTTTCTTCGCTGACGTGGAATAATCCCATGGTTTTATTCTCCGATAAATTTGTGGTTGTTTCTAAAATCGGTATAAGGCTTTTGTACGTTAAAAGTGGTGAGTGGTTAATCTATCAGTGTTTTCTGTTGAGCGTATGAAGGCGAACCGTATACTGTTACGTCGTATAATTTTTTGCCCGCTTATTCACAGCCATTTTCATAAGCTTGATAATTTGTTTAGATAGTAATCCGACAAAAATAGCTGCGGCGACGGTGCCCTCTCGTACGCCTAAAATCCTCCCCTGTGAAATAAGTCCGATTAAAATAGCTGTAAGTACCAGCGTTACGTCAAAGCAAACTTTAACATTTCCGAACTTAAAGGGTGTAACTTGGCATATAGCAAGCACCAAACCTTCTCCTGCCAAAGTTACAACGTTTGCCAATACTTCAATACTGACCCCGATAGCCACTAAAATAATGCCTATTATACACAGAACCCACTGCATGAAATAAGAGGGATAAGTAATGCCTTTCAGGCAATAAACTGCTATGTCCGTCATTACTCCAAACGCTAATGCAACAGGCAGTTGTAAAAGCTGAATGGGTTTATATTTTCTTCTTAAAATTAATATTTGCAGTAAAATAAACACACAGTGCATTATAATTGTTGCAGTGCCTACAGTTACGGGCGAAATAAGGCTTACTGCGTAGGGTACGCTGGAAATAGGAGACGTTCCGAGATTGCCTATAATGGAAAATCCGACTCCGAAAGCCATAATAAAGAGTCCTATGAACAAGTAAATGTATTTTTTTAAATATTCGGTTTTCAAATAATTACTTCCTTTCATCTAAATCCTTTTAGATTAAGAAAGAATCACCTTTATTTCGTGGAAGATGAGGAACCATCCACGAAGGCTCGACTGGAATTATTTTATTATTCATTAAATATCATATCGATTCATTTTAAATTTAGATAAAGCTTTGCGAACTGATTAAAAATTGCCGCAGTATTATTAAGCTGAGGTTATGCGTTTATCGGACTTTTGAAATTAAACAGGCGGTCTCCACATGAACTGTGCCGGGGAAAAGGTCAAAGGGAGTATACTCCTTTACTTCGTAGCCTAAACTGGTGAAAATTTTGCAGTCTCTTCCGAGGGTCGCAGGGTCACAGGAAATATATACAACCCGCTCAGGAGACATTTCGGCAATTGTATTAATGAGCTCTGCACCGCATCCTTTCCTGGGAGGGTCAACTATTACTACATCTGGTTTTATACCTCTTCTTTTAAGTTCCGCAGCAGCTTTTGACGCATCGGAGCAAATAAATTCGCTGTTATCCGCACCGTTTTCCATGGCGTTTTTTTCCGCATCTCTTACAGCTTGTTCCACAACTTCAACGCCTATAAGTTTTTTTGCCATGTGAGCCATTGTAAGACCTATTGTACCTGTTCCGCAGTAAAGGTCTAAAAGCACCTCGCATCCTTTAAGGTCTGCGTATTCCGCCGCTTTTCGGTAAAGACGCTGTGCCTGCTCACGGTTAACCTGATAAAAGGAGAGGGGAGAAAGGCGGAAAGAAAGGCCGCAAAGTGTGTCGGTTATGTAACCTGGTCCGTAAAGAGTGCGGCACTCTTCACCGAGAATAACGTTAGTCTTTTCTGTGTTTATATTTAAAACTATGGTTTCAATTTCTTTAAAGCGGGTTGTAAGAATACTGCAAAGTTCTGCGCTGAAGGGCAGCTCTTTTCCGTTTATAACAATACATACCATAACTGAGCCGCTTTCACCGCTGATTCTCAGATACAGATGTCTTAAAAGTCCATCACCTGTTTCCTCATTATATGGGGAAAGATTTCTTCTGTTGGCCCAGCGAAGCACGGATTCCAGTATTCTTGAAAAAATCTCAGGCTGTAATTTGCAGTCGGAGCAGGGAACCACACGGTGGCTTTTCTGAGCATAAAAACCTGCGATGACTTCGCCGTTTTTTCCCGGTGCAAAGGGATACTGGGCTTTATTTCTGTACCTTAAATAATTTTCATCTGCTGCAATTGGATTTGCCGGAGCCGTTACTCCTCCGAGGCGCTCCATAGCGTCTTTAACTCGCTGTTCTTTTATTCTGCATTCTGCCTCATATGTAATATGGCGGTAAGCACAGCCTCCGCACTTTCCGAAAACGGGACAGTCGGGCTCTTTTCTATCGGGGGAGGGTTCAATGATTTCCAAAATCTTGCCTATTGCATAATTTTTTTTAACCTTTATTATATGTGCTTTTATTTTGTCCCCAACTGCCGTTGCCGGGACAAAAACAGCCATTCCTTCATATCTACCTATTCCGCTGCCTTCGGAAGACATTGCGGTTATATCAAGAGAAATATCGTCATTTTTTCTAATCAAAAGGATTTTCCTCCCATAAAATATTAAATGTATATTTTTATAATTATATCATATTTTCAAAAAATCTTTCAACTATTGCGGGATTTGTGGAAATATGATAAAATAACATGGTTTATGAAGGTAAACCTTAAAATATTTATCAATTTTAAGGCGTTTTTACGCACAGAACGGAGAAAGAAAATGAAAAGCTATGACGTTGTTATAATCGGAGCCGGTCCCGCCGGCATTTTCACAGCCCTTGAGCTTTACAAACACGCTTCCCCCGAAATGCGTGTACTTATAGTAGACGAGGGACTAAGCATTTATAACCGTAAATGTCCCGCTAGAATGAACGGCACCTGCGTAAGAT
>CAUDRD010000018.1 GCA_958451705.1 uncultured Oscillospiraceae bacterium | reverse complement strand
ATGCAGATATAGCCTTGGCAATACTAAAGCACACGCCCAAGGCTGCTTGTGAAGTGCTTGAGAAACTTTTAAAATCTGCAATGTCAAATGCGGAAACAAACCATAACATGGATCCCAACAGACTTTATGTTGCAGAGTGCTACGCTTGTCCCGGACCAATCCTCAAGCGTATCAGACCCAGAGCACAGGGACGTGCTTTCCGCATCAATAAGAGAACATCGCACATCACCCTTGTACTCAAGGAAATGGAATAAGCGAAGAGGAGGTTAAATAATGGGCCAGAAAATTAATCCCACCGGTTTAAGAATCGGCGTTATTAAGGATTGGGAATCTCGCTGGTATTCAAAGGCTGAAACCTTTGGCGATACCCTCGTTGAGGACTATAACCTCCGTGAGTTCCTCCTTAAAACATTGGCGCCTGCCGGTGTTCCTAAAATTGAGATTGAGCGTGACGCAAAGCGCGTACGCATCAACATCTTCTGTGCAAAGCCCGGCATGGTAATCGGCCGCGGCGGTGCTGAGATCGATAAGCTCAAGGCAACTTGTGAAAAGATGCTCGGCAAAGAGGTTGCTCTTAACATCGTTGAAGTTAAGCAGCCCGACCTTAATGCACAGCTTGTAGCTGAGAACATTGCAGCACAGCTTGAAAGACGTGTTTCTTTCCGCCGTGCCCTTAAGCAGTCTATCGGACGCGCAATGAAGCTTGGTGCAAGAGGTATTAAAACTCAGGTTTCCGGCCGTCTCGGCGGTGCAGAAATCGCAAGAACAGAAACTTACCATGAGGGAACAATTCCGCTTCAGACAATCAGAGCCGACATCGACTACGGCTTTGCAGAGGCTAAGACAACCTACGGCCGTATCGGCGTTAAGGTTTGGCTTTACAGAGGCGAGGTTCTCCGTGACAGCCGTAAGGCATCCCGCAGGGAAGGAGGAGCTAAATAATGTTATTGCCGAAGCGTGTTAAACACCGCAGAGTGCAGAGAGGCCGTCTTACCGGCGCTGCAACACGCGGAACAAAAGTAAATTACGGTGATTTCGGACTTGTAGCTCTTGAGCCCGCATGGATCACTTCAAACCAGATTGAGGCAGCTCGTATCGCTATGACACGTTACATTAAGCGTGGCGGTAAGGTTTGGATCAAAATCTTCCCCGACAAGCCGATCACTGAGAAGCCTGCAGAAACACGAATGGGTTCCGGTAAAGGATCTCCCGAATATTGGGTAGCCGTTGTTAAGCCCGGCAGAGTAATGTTTGAAATCGCCGGTGTTGACGAGGCTCTTGCCCGCGAGGCTATGCGTCTTGCGGCTAACAAATTGCCGATTAAGTGCAAATTTGTAACTAAGGAAGAAACGGGTGGTGAGCAGTAATGAAAGCCAGTGAAATCAGAAAACTGTCCGCCGCAGAGCTTGACGCCAAGCTCCTTGAGTTGAAGGACGAGCTTTTTAATCTGCGCTTCCAGCAAGCCATAAACCAGCTCGATAACCCAATGCGTATAAGTGCCGTAAAGAAGGACATCGCACGTATTAAGACAGTACAGCGCGAAGCCGAGATCGGCGCTAAGGCGTAAGGGAAGGGAGGCTTAAGCAATGAGCGAAAGAAACCTCAGAAAAACTCAGGTAGGCATTGTTACCAGCGACAAGATGGATAAAACCGTTGTTGTCTCTGTTAAAGACAGGGTAAAGCATCCGCTTTACAAAAAAATCATCAATCGTACCGTTAAGCTTAAAGCACATGACGAAAACAATGAGTGCAGAATCGGCGACAGAGTTCTCGTTATGGAAACACGTCCCATGTCAAAGGATAAGAGATGGCGTGTAGCGGAAATCATAGAGAAAGCCAAATAATTTTGGCGTAAGCGCAAGGAGGAAAACACTGTGATACAGCAGCAGAGTTACCTCAAGGTTGCCGACAACACAGGCGCAAAGGAAATCATGTGTATCCGTGTGCTTGGCGGTTCCGGCAGGAGGTATGCCAATATCGGCGACGTCATCGTTGCTTCTGTTAAAAAAGCAGCACCCGGCGGCGTTGTTAAAAAAGGCGACGTTGTAAAAGCAGTCGTAGTTCGTACTGCAAGCGGCGTTCGCCGTGAGGACGGCACATATATTCGCTTCGACGAGAATGCAGCCGTTATCATAAAGGATGATAAAAATCCCAGAGGCACCCGTATTTTTGGACCGGTAGCAAGAGAGCTTCGTGAGAAGAGCTATCTCAAGATACTCTCTCTGGCTCCTGAAGTGCTTTAATCGGGAGGTGTAGGATAATGAACAAACTTCATGTTAAAACTGGTGACGTCGTAATGGTAATCAGCGGTAAGGATAAGGGCAAGACAGGCAAGGTTATGCAGGTAAGCCCCTCCGAAGGCAAGGTTATCGTAGAAGGCGTTATGAACGTTACAAAACACGTCAAGCCCCGCAAGATGGGTGAGCCCGGCGGCCTTATCAAGGCTGAAAGTGCTCTCTATGCCTGCAAGGTGCTTCCTGTTTGCCCCAAGTGCGGCAAGGCTACAAGAGTAGGCTATACCGTTAAGGACGGCAAAAAGGTTCGTGTTTGCAAACATTCCGATTGCAAAGCAACATTTTAATTAAGGGAGGAACATGACAATGGCAAGGTTACAGGAAACCTATGTTAAAGAGGTTGCACCTGCACTGATGAAAAAGTTCGGCTACAAAAGTGTCATGCAAATCCCGAAGCTTGACAAGGTAGTAATCAACGTAGCTTGCGGCGAAGCCCGTGACAACGCTAAGGTTATTGATTCTGTTATGAGCGACCTCGCTCAGATCACAGGTCAGAAGGCCACAGTCTGCAAGGCTAAGAAGTCAGTTGCTAACTTCAAGCTCCGTGAGGGCATGACAATCGGTGCAAAGGTTACACTGCGCGGCGCAAGAATGTATGAATTCATCGACAGATTCTTCAATCTTGCACTGCCCAGAGTTAGAGACTTCAGAGGAATTAACCCCAACTCTTTCGACGGACGCGGAAACTACTCCATGGGCGTTAAAGAGCAGCTTATTTTCCCTGAAATCGAATACGATAAGATAGATAAAGTTCGCGGTATGGACATCTGCTTTGTTACAACAGCGAACACAGACGAAGAAGCTCGTGAGCTGCTCACACTTATGGGCGCTCCGTTCTCGAAGTAAGGAGGAGCAGTTGTGGCTAAGAAATCAATGAAAGTAAAGCAGGCAAGACCTGCTAAGTATTCCACAAGGGCATACAACAGATGTAAAATCTGTGGTAGACCCCATGCTTATCTTCGTAAGTACGGAGTTTGCCGTATCTGCTTCAGGGAGCTTGCACATGCAGGACAGATCCCCGGAGTTAAGAAGGCCAGCTGGTAATTTCGAGCAATTGCAAAGGAGGTTGACGGCATGCAAATAACCGATTCTATCGCCGATATGCTTACGAGAATCCGCAATGCGAACTCGGCAAAGCATGACTCGGTGGACGTTCCCGCATCCAACATGAAGAAGGCAATTGCTCAGATTCTTGTTGATGAGGGCTATGTAAAGAGCTTTCAGGTCATCGACGACGGAAAGCAGGGCGTAATCCGTATTACTCTTAAATACGGTCCCAACAAGGCACAGGTTCTTACAGGACTTCGCCGTGTTTCAAAGCCCGGTCTTCGTATTTATACAAACTGTGAGGATATGCCCAAGGTCATGAAGGGCCTCGGAATCGCAATCCTCTCCACATCAAAAGGCATTATGACTGATAAGGATGCACGCAAAGCCAACGTTGGCGGCGAAGTCCTTGCATTCGTATGGTAAGAGGAGGTACAGAGAATGTCACGTATAGGCAGAAAGCCAATCGTCATTCCCGCAGGCGTTGAAGTAGCGCTTGACGGAAGCACTGTTACCGTAAAAGGCCCTCTCGGCACACTTACCAGAACAGTGCACAAAAATATGAGTGTTGCGGTTGACAACGGCGAAGTTATTGTCACCCGTCCCAATGACGAGAGCGAAAACCGCTCACTTCACGGTCTTACACGTACACTTATCGCCAACATGGTAGAGGGTGTACACACAGGCTTCAAAAAGGAGCTTGAGGTTAACGGTGTAGGTTACCGTGTAGCTATGCAGGGTAAAGATCTGGTCATGAACATCGGTTACTCCCATCAGGTTATCTATCCTGAGGTAGAGGGAATCAAGATTGAGACACCCGCCCCCAACAAGATCATCGTTTCAGGAGCAGATAAGCAGCTCGTTGGTCAGGTAGCGGCAGAGATTCGCGAGAAGCGTCCCCCCGAGCCTTATAAGGGCAAAGGCATCAAGTACGTTGACGAGTATATCCGCCGCAAGGAAGGTAAAGCCGGTAAGGGCGGCAAGTAATCTTAATCGAAGGAGTGAAAATAAATGGTTAGCAGACCAGACAGCAATAAGGCAAGACTTGCCCGTCACAAGAGAGTCCGCGGCAAGATTTCAGGCACAGCTGAGTGTCCTCGCCTTAATGTATTCCGCTCCAATTGTCATATCTATGCACAGTTGATCGATGACGTTGCAGGCGTAACACTTGTAACAGCTTCAACTGTTGAAAAGGATTTTAAGGAATACGGCGGAAATAAAACAGCTGCTCACAAAGTGGGCAAATTACTCGCAGAGCGCGCCGCAGCTAAAGAGATAACAAACGTTGTTTTCGACCGCGGCGGCTACATCTATCACGGCCGTGTACAAGCGTTGGCCGAAGGCGCCCGTGAGGGTGGCCTCAAGTTCTAAGAAGGAGGAATACTTTTGGCTAAGATTGACACATCGGCTGTTGAGCTTCAGGAGCGCGTAGTTACTATAAACCGTGTTTCCAAGACAGTTAAGGGTGGTAGAATTTTCAAGTTCGCCGCACTTGTAGTTGTTGGAGACGGAAACGGCACAGTAGGCTTCGGTCTTGGTAAATCAGGCGAAGTTCCGGATGCAATCCGCAAGGGAATCGAAGATGCCAAGAAGAACCTTATTAAGGTTTCTCTCAAGGGTACAACAATTCCTCACGAGATTATCGGTAAATTCGGCGCTGGCGTTGTTCTTCTCAAGCCTGCGGCACCCGGTACCGGCGTTATCGCCGGCGGCCCTGTCCGTGCGGTTGTTGAGACAGTCGGCATTAAAGATATCCGTACCAAGGCACTTCGTTCCAATAACCCCTGCAACGTTGTAAGAGCCACTATTGACGGCCTTTCAAAGCTGCGTTCTGCTGACGAAGTTGCTGCAATCCGCGGCAAGTCAGCTAAGGAAATTTTAGGTTAAGGAGGGTGGATAACAATGGCTGATATTCAGGTAAAGCTCGTTAAGAGCCTCATCGGAAGCAAAAAAGATCAGATTGCCACCGCCCATGCACTTGGTCTTCACAAAATAGGAGATGTTGCGGTACAGCCCAACAATCCCCAGACACTGGGTAAGGTAAGAAAAATTAACCACCTTATCGAGGTAACCGAAGCGTAAGCAAGGAGGTGCGAGTATAATGAAATTGCACGAACTTACACCGGCAGCGGGCTCCAAGAAGGATGTCAAGCGTATCGGTAGAGGTGCAGGTTCCGGACAGGGTAAAACCGCCGGTAAAGGACACAAGGGTCAGAAGGCCCGTGCCGGCAGAGGAATGCGTCCGGGCTTTGAAGGCGGCCAGATGCCCCTTCAGAGAAGAATCCCCAAGAGGGGCTTCAACAATATCTTTGCAAAAGAAATTGCAATTGTTAACGTTGCAGCACTTGATCAGCGTTTCAACGACGGTGATGTTGTAGATGTTGCAGCTCTTGTAAAGTCAGGTCTTGTTAAAAACGAGCTTGACGGAGTAAAGGTTTTGGGTAACGGTGAAATCACCAAGAAGCTTACTGTTCAGGCAAACGCCTTCTCAAGCTCTGCAAAGGAGAAGATTGAGGCAGCCGGCGGAAAGGCCGAGGTGATCTGAGGTGTTTCGCACATTTATTAACGCTTGGAAAATCCCAGATATAAGAAAGAAGATTCTCTTCACTGCACTTATTCTTCTTCTTTTCAGAATTGGTGCTAATATCCCGGTTCCCTTCGTTGATATCTCAAATGGTATCATCACTGATCCCACAGCTCAGAACTTTATGACCTACCTTAGCATGATGACAGGTGAAGCGTTCAACTACGGTACGATTTTCGCAATGTCAATTACCCCGTACATCAACTCTTCAATTATCATGCAGCTCCTTACTGTAGCTATTCCGGCTTTGGAAAAGCTTCAGAAGGAAGGCGAAGAAGGACGTAAGAAGATAGCTTCAATAACACGTTATGTAGCTGTTGTTCTCGGACTTATCCAGAGCGTTGCTTACTACTTCTATCTTCGCAACACAAACCATCTTATGGTTGACGAGTCAGGCGCACTTTACACCGGCTTCTTCGGTGTTTTCCAGGCGGTCGTAATTGTGCTTGTTCTCACAGCCGGTACAGCCCTTATTATGTGGCTTGGTGAGCAGATCAATGCTCAGGGTATCGGCAACGGTATTTCACTTATCCTCTTTGCAGGTATCGTTTCAAGAATCCCCTCAATGCTTATCCAGCTTTATGAGGGATACTTCAAACAGCAGGGCGGCGCTTACTACGCACTTGTTCCCCTCGTACTTGTAATCTATCTCCTTATGATAGCTTACATTGTATGGATGGATGGCTCAGAGCGCAGAATTCCCGTTCAGTATGCAAAGAGAGTTGTGGGCCGCAAGATGTACGGCGGACAGAGCACACATATTCCGATTAAGGTCAATATGTCAGGCGTTATGCCCATCATCTTTGCATCTTCAATTCTTTCACTTCCGCCCACAATTAAGATGTTTATTTCAATTCCCGAGGATTCAAACTGGAACAAGTATTTCTTCAATCTGTTTGATAATACGCACTGGTTCTATGGTTTGATCTACTTCCTGCTTATAATCTTCTTTGCTTATTTCTATGCGCAGATTCAGTACAATCCCATCGAAATGGCAAACAATATCCGCAGGCAGAGCGGTGCTATCCCCGGCATTCGTCCCGGACAGCCCACTTCAAACTATATTGCAAAAATTCTTTCAAGAATCACCCTTATGGGCGCACTTCTTCTCAGCGTCGTTGCATTGTTCCCCATCGTGTTCTCACAGGTTACAAAACTTGCCGGCGCTCCCATGAATATCGCTCTCGGCGGTACTTCAATAATCATCCTTGTCGGTGTTGCTCTTGAAACTGTAAAGCAGCTCGAATCTCAGATGATGATGCGTCACTACAAGGGATTCCTTGATTGATAATGTCAGAGAAGGAGAGATAAAAATGAAACTCATACTTCTTGGCGCACCCGGTGCGGGGAAGGGCACACAGGCTGAAAAGATCTGTGAAAAGCTCTCCATCCCCGCAATATCCACGGGTAATATAATTCGTGAGGCTCTTAAAAACGGCACTCAGATGGGTCTTAAGGCAAAATCCTATATCGATGCCGGTCAGCTCGTTCCCGACGATGTTGTAATCGGTATAATTAAGGACAGACTTGCCCAAAATGACTGTGCAAACGGCTTCATTTTAGACGGTTTCCCCCGCACCATTCCCCAGGCTGAAGCTCTGGACGAAATGGGCGTGGAAATCGATAAGGTCATCGACATTGAAGTTCCCGATGAGAAAATCACGGACAGAATGTCAGGCCGACGTGTCTGCAAGGAATGTGGAGCTTCCTACCACCTGCTTTATAAAAAGCCGGAGAAGGAAGGAGTCTGCAACCTCTGCGGCGGCGAGCTTGTTCAGCGTAAGGATGACCATCCTGACACGGTGCTTGACAGACTCAAGGTTTACCATGAGCAGACAGAGCCCCTGAAGGATTTTTATGCGAAGAAAGGTAAGCTTCGCATAGTGGAAGGACAGGAAAAGGTGGAGGATACCACCGCAGCAACCTTCCGCGCACTGGAGGATTAAGCATGATAGTGCTGAAAACAAAGCGTGAACTGGCTTTAATGCGTGAAGCATGCCGGATTTCCGCAGGAGCATTAAAGGCAGCCGGCGAGGCAGTCGAACCGGGTGTAACAACCTATGAAATCGACCGCGTAGCCTACAATTATATAAAGAAATGCGGTGCTGAGCCGAATTTCTTAAATCTGTACGGCTTTCCGGCTACCGCATGCATTTCCATAAATAACGAGGTTATTCATGGAATACCGAGCAAAAAGCGAGTGCTCAAGGCAGGCGACATAGTAAGCATTGACCTTGGCGCAAAGCTGGACGGCTTCAATGGCGACAACGCCGCCACATTTGCTGTAGGTGATATTTCACCGGAGGCAAAGCGGCTGTGCGACACAACAAGGGAGAGCCTTTACGAAGGCATCAAAGCTGCTGTCGCTGGCGGACGAATAGGAGACATAGGAGCGGCGGTTTCAAGCTATTGCGAGGCGAGAGGCTACGGCGTTGTCAGACAGTTTGTCGGACACGGCGTAGGCGCAAAACTCCATGAAGACCCAAGTGTACCGAATTTCGGCACACCGGGCAGAGGCGTAAGGCTTCTGCCGGGCATGACTATCGCTATCGAGCCCATGATTAATCAGGGCACGGAAAGGGTGGAAACCCTGGCGGACGGCTGGACAGTCGTAACCCTTGACGGTAAGCTTTCAGCCCATTTTGAGCATACAATCGCCATCACGTCGGACGGTCCTCAGATACTCACAGTATTATAAGGAGGCTGTCATGGAGATTAAAGTCGGCAGCGTGGTTTTTTCAAAGTCCGGCAGAGATGCAGGAAGATTTCTTGCCGTTATAGGCTTTCAGAAAGACAGAGTTTTGCTCTGTGACGGAAAGCAAAGGCCATTGGTCAGACCAAAGGTAAAGAACATACGGCATATAAGTGCTACGAAAACGGTTTTAACCGAACAAGAGATGGCAACCGATTGCAGCTTGAGAAAAGCTTTGGCGAAATTCGCTGAAAAAGAAAGTAAACTGTAAGGAGGGTTAGTTGTGTCAAAACAGGAAATGATCGAGATTGAGGGCACAGTGGTTGAATCCCTGCCCAACGCAACATTCAAGGTTGAGCTGGAAAACGGCCACAGAATTTTAGCCCATATTTCCGGAAAGCTTCGTATGAACTATATACGCATACTTCCGGGAGATAAAGTGACAGTCGAGATGTCGCCATACGACTTCACCCGTGGGCGTATAACATGGCGTTCTAAATAGCTTTCAGCTAAGGAGGTATTCTATAATGAAAGTCAGACCTTCTGTCAAGAAAATTTGCGAAAAGTGTAAGATAATTAAACGCAAGGGAAAAGTCATGGTTATCTGTGAAAATCCCAAGCACAAGCAGCGTCAGGGCTAATCCCGACGCAAACCAGTAAATGGAGGTGCAACTGACAAATGGCGCGTATATCAGGTGTTGACCTGCCCAGAGATAAGAAAGTTGAGATCGCTCTCACTTACATCTTCGGCATCGGTCGTAAAACAGCCGGCGACATTATTGCAGCAACAGGCGTAAATCCTGACACAAGAGTTAAGGATTTAAGCGAGGACGATGTTTCAAAGCTTCGTGAATATATAGATCACAACGTTAAGGTAGAGGGTGACCTTCGCCGTGAAACAGCGTTTGACATCAAAAGGCTTATCGAAATCGGTTGCTATCGTGGTGTGCGTCACCGCAAGGGCCTGCCCGTAAGAGGACAGCGTTCAAAGACAAACGCACGTACACGCAAGGGTCCGAAAAAGACGATAGCTAACAAGAAGAAATAAGCTAGGAGGGATACGAATGGCTACTAAGGGTTCCGCAAAGAAGACGGCTGCTACACGCCGCCGCCGTGAACGCAAAAACATTGAGCGTGGCGCTGCACATATTCAGTCCACATTCAACAACACAATTGTTACCATTACGGATACTCAGGGTAATGCCGTTTCCTGGGCAAGCGCCGGCGAAATGGGCTTCAGAGGTTCAAGAAAGTCAACTCCCTACGCTGCACAGACAGCCGCTGAAACAGCAGCAAAGGCAGCTATGGAGCATGGCATGAAGACAGTTGAAGTTTACGTTAAGGGTCCCGGAGCAGGACGTGAAGCAGCTATCAGAGCTCTTCAGACCGCGGGTCTTGAGGTTAACATGATTAAGGATGTTACTCCCATCCCCCACAACGGATGCCGTCCGCCCAAAAGAAGACGCGTATAACCTAATTTTTGGAGGTGTAACCACATGGCAAGATATACCGACGCGGTATGCAAACTTTGCCGCCGTGAGGGCAAAAAGCTTTTCCTTAAAGGCTCAAGATGCTATACAGATAAGTGTGCTCTTGCACGCCGTGCTTATGCTCCCGGACAGCATGGTCAGGGCCGCAAAAAGTCTTCCGAGTATGGACTTCAGCTTCGCGCAAAGCAGCAGGCTAGACGTTACTACGGTATTCAGGAAGGCCAGTTCCATAAATATTTCCTTATGGCAGAGCGCAAACAGGGCGTTACCGGTGACAACCTGCTCCAGATTTGCGAAAGCCGTATAGACAACGTTGTCTATCTCCTCGGCTGGGCAAGCTCCAGAATTGAGGCAAGACAGCTTGTAAACCACGGTCACTATGAGGTTAACGGCAAGAGAGTTAACATCCCCTCTTACCTTCTCAAGGCTGGCGACGTTGTTTCAATCCGCCAGAAGAGCCGTGACAGCGAAAAGATTAAGTCAGTTATTGAGACAAACGGCGCACGTCCCGTTCCTCAGTGGCTTGACCTTGACAGAGAAGCTTTCTCAGCAAAGGTTCTCAATCTTCCCACTCGTGACCAGATTGAGACTCCCGTTGAAGAGCATCTTATCGTTGAGTTCTACTCTAAATAATAGTGTCGCCTGACAGTATTGTGAAGGACTACTCACATGCAGCTTAAAGCTGCAAAAAATAAGGAGGGTTTTGAAATGATTGAAATCGAAAAGCCCATAATCGAAGCTACCGATTTAGCGCTTGACGGAACCTACGGCAAGTTCACTCTTGAACCCCTTGAGAGAGGCTACGGAACAACTTTGGGCAACAGCCTTAGAAGAGTTATCCTTTCTTCCCTTCCGGGCTACGCCATAACATCCGTTAAGATCGAAGGCGCACTTCACGAATTCTCCACTCTTCCCGGAGTTAAGGAGGACGTAACCGAGATAGTTCTGAACCTTAAGGGAGTAATCCTCAAGATTCATGGCGACGGTCCTAAGACCGTTTACATCGAGGCAAGCGGTGAAGGCGAGATTACTGCCGGCAGCATTAAGGCAGATTCCGAGGTTGAAATTCTCAATCCGGACCATCATATTGCCTCCCTTGACAGCGACGCTCATGTAAGCATGGAGCTCACTGTTGACAAGGGCAGAGGATATGTACCTGCTGAACGCAATAAGCAGCTTATGCAGCCTGCAATCGGAGTAATTGCGATTGATTCAATTTACACACCTGTACTCAAGGTGAACTATACAGTTGAAAACACACGTGTCGGTCAGATAACTGACTATGACAAGCTTACGCTTGAAGTGTGGACCAACGGAACAATCTCCGCTAAGGAAGCCGTTTCGTTGGGAGCCAAGATCCTCAACGAGCACCTCAACCTGTTTGTTGACCTTTCTGAGGAAGCTTATGACACTGAAATTATGGTTGTCAAAGACGACAACGGTAAAGAGAAAGTGTTAGAGATGACCATTGAGGAACTTGACCTGTCTGTCCGCTCCTACAATTGCCTTAAGAGGGCGGGCATAAACACGGTTGAAGACCTTATCGGCAAAACCGAAGACGATATGATGAAGGTTAGAAACCTTGGCCGTAAATCTCTTGATGAGGTTGTAGCTAAGCTTGATACCCTCGGCTTTGGTCTTCGCAAGGAAGAGGAATAAAACCGATTTCATACCAATAACGGTAAAGGAGTGATTTTAATGCCCGGTACCAGAAAGCTTGGCCGTACAACCGACCACAGAAGAGCAATGCTCAGAGCTATGGTAACCTATCTCTTAGAGAATGGCAGAATAGAAACCACCGTTACAAGGGCAAAGGAAGTCCGTGCTATGGCAGAGAAAATGATTACTGTTGCCAAAGACGACAGCCTTCAGGCAAAGCGTACAGCTCTTGCTTACATCACAAAGGAAGATGTTGTTAAGAAGCTGTTCACAGAGATTGCCCCCAAGTATAAAGAGAAGAACGGCGGTTATTGCCGTATTATCAAAACAGGCCCCCGCCGTGGCGACGCAGCGGAGATGTGCATCATCGAGCTTGTCTGATTAATTGATAATATAAATGGTAACCTTTGCGGCATCCGTATTTCGGATGCCGCATTTTGCGTTTATTTGTGTTATAAAGAGTTGATAAAATGAAGCGGAAACTTAAGTTTACCGTCCCGAAAGAGCTGGACGGAGTAAAGCTTATACATTTTTTAAGAAGCTATGTTAAAATGTCTTACCGCCTTGCAGTTAGCCTGAAGCAGTATCCAGACGGAATGATGTGCAACGGCGAAAAAATAAGAACAATTGATAAGATAAAAGCGGGAGACACTATTGAGATAAATATACCGCAGGAGGAATCCTCTGTTGAGCCAATGGATATTCCGATAGATATTATCTACGCCGATGAGGATATTCTGCTTATAAATAAACAGGCAGGTCTTGCCATGCACCCTACTCATAATCATCAGGGAGATACCCTTGCCAATGCAGTGGCCTTTTATTTAAGTGAAAAAGGAGAGACGGGAGCTTTCCGCTCCATTGGACGCCTTGATAAAAATACCTCCGGAATAGTTCTCTGTGCTTTAAATCCCTTTGCTGCTTCAAGGCTGTCCGATGAGCTTTGGGCCGGGGAAATAAAAAAGACATATTATGCAATAGCTGAGGGTGAATATTCAGGAGAGGGCACCATAGATGTGCCCATATACCGTCCCGACCCTATGAAGACTCTTCGTGCCGCAGGAGAAGATGGGGACAGAGCCGTTACACATTGGAAATGCATAAAAAGTGGAAAAGGGCTGTCACTATTGGAAATAAACCTTGAAACCGGCAGAACGCATCAGATA
>CAUDRD010000017.1 GCA_958451705.1 uncultured Oscillospiraceae bacterium | reverse complement strand
CACGAACTTCTCCGCCTTTAAGAGTTACCTTAATCATTTTTATTTCACTCCTTAAAAATTAAATATCTTCATTATGGAAAATATGCTTTCAAAATAAAAATGCTCCATCCCAAACAGGGATGAAGCATAAACATACTCCACGGTTCCACCCGAATTGCAGCTTAAAATTCAAGCTGCCGCTTTTGTGCCCTTTAACGCTGGCATGCGGCGGAACTTATCGTTTAAAACGCTTCGTACCGCTCTCGGGAGTGGTTGCGGATTCTTTGCAATGCGAACGCTTTCAGCAAAATGCGTCCGCTCTCTGAAAAGCAAACGGTGAATGCCGCTCTCTCCTTCAACGAGTTAGCATATTTTCGAGATTATATTAGCACCAACCTTTTGCCTTGTCAACACTTGCAGGACAGCTATTTTTATGATTTTTAATTAAATTTATCCTTTTTCTATTCCCCAGCTGTAAGATGTCTTTTGAGTATTCTGCAAATAATCATACTCATAATATGTCGCCGTAAGCTTTGTGCCGCTTACAGTTATAAGGGAATATCCCGCTCTGTTGTCTGGAACCGACTGGGCCTTTGCAAACCATGATTTTTCATACTCGTCAAAGGCTTCTCTGTTCTGGCTGCCTCCCGCTCCCGACATTAAATAAACGGGAGCCTGAGGATTCAAAAAATAAGTGGTTTCAAGTCCGCCGATATTCTCCGTTCTTTTTTCGCACTTAACTACATTTCTGTTTTCGTCCATAGGTTCGGTAAGACAAAAAACATGGTCATGTCCCTGAAGAACAAGGTCAACGCTGTATTCATTAAAAATCTCTCCCAGCTTTTTCTGCTGTGAACGAGCTACCTTGTTTCTGCTTTTATCAGAGCCGTATTTACCGATTGAATAAAGAGGATTATGTATTGCAACTATTTTCCACTTTTTATCGGTTGAAGCAAGGTCCCTTTCTAACCATTTGCGCTGAGAATAACCTACACCGCTGCTATCTGAATCACCTGAAGAGAGCATGACAAAATGTATATCTCCGTAATCAAAGGAATAATACTGTCCGTTTTTAGTGTTTTGCTCCGGAAGCTTAATTGTGGTGTGATTATATTCTATATCAGAAACTCCGTTAGTATAGTCGGACCAGTAGGAGTGGTTTCCGCTTGTTAGCATTATGGGAGTTGAGGAAACATAATTTTGAACGTTTCCAATCATCTGGCTCCAAAGCCTTTCGCTGCCTCCATACTGCACCATATCGCCGGTATGGATGATAAAATCAAGTTTTGTTGTATTTTCATAGGCGTTACCCATGAGCTTTGCCCATACGGCGCCGTTATATGTTTCGTCCTGAGTATCGGACACATGCATAAAAGTTACAGTTTCAGGAGCTTTACTTCCCGTGCTAAAGGACGCTGTGTAAAGCTTCTCTCCGCTGCTGTTAAATATTGTATAAGTATAATCGGCATCATAATCCAAATTGTAAAAAACCGCTCTGTTTACATAACCGTTCTCTGTTTCGTCACAGTATGCGCCGATTGTTTTTTCACCTGAGCCGTCTCTTTTACTTATCTTTACAGTAGGATAATCGATCTTTTCTGTTCTCCAAGTAACGCTGTAAGAATTAGTATCACTGTCATAAATTGAAAGAATAACGCTTTCGGCTTTTTCTGCTGCTGTTTCTGAACGTTTCACAGACGATATCTCTATACGGGTTTTATCAGTGCAGCTTTCGATGGCATATTGTCCGTCAGTAAGCCAAACACGCTGTGAATCTACAGTTACATCGGATATGTACTCGCCCTGCGCATCTACCTTTAATACTCCGTTTTCTGCTTTTGCCTGGGCATTTCCGTCTACAGTTATCTTAGGTTCGCCGTAAACCTGAGCCCCTGTCTGCGAAGCATTTGTCGGCGCTGATGTACAGGAATTGGTACAGGCGCTTACTGAGAAAACAAGTACCACGCTTAAAATCAAAGCTATTATTCGCTTTTTCATTTTGCCATTTCCTCCAGTGTAATTATTTTTCTATATCAAATTACGCTTGCTGTTATTTTATCATAACGCTCAAAATATACAATATATTCTTTCGAAAATTTATATTAATT
The DNA here is from genome assembly GCA_958451705.1 of uncultured Oscillospiraceae bacterium. Taxonomy (GTDB): domain Bacteria; phylum Bacillota; class Clostridia; order Oscillospirales; family Acutalibacteraceae; genus UMGS263. Next base: position 10,899 of record CAUDRD010000017.1, on the reverse strand, counting down.
GCCAATATGGTGGAAATTTATTTTTCGCTCCTTTTTTGCTCCAACACCCCGACATTTTCATCTTTATCTGTTTTATATATCTTTTTAATCTGTGGCGGGTCGTCATCATGCAACAGTAACATAACTTACACTTGACATGTCGCTTATATAGTTATAAAATACAATAGATGATGCGGTAGTGTGCTCAAACCGCACATTATATTATTTATTTCAGGACTCTTTCTTTGGATGATTTAACTTTTGATTGCAAAATTAATTTTTAAAAGAAGGAGGTGCTGCTTTACATTGGATACTGTTTATGTTATTTTGATTGCGGTCGCTGCCTTTGTTGTGGCAGGCGTTTTAGGTTTTGTTCTCGGTCAGATACACAGAAAAAAGGTTGCTGAAGCTGCTATCGGCTCCGCAACAGAAGAGGCTACAAGAATCGTAAATGACGCAATTGCACAGGCCGAGTCTAAGAAAAAAGAAGCCGTTATTGAAGCTAAAGACGAAATACATAAGCTTCGTACAGAAACAGAGCGTGAACTGCGTGAAAGACGCAGCGAGGTAATGCGTCAGGAACGCCGCAACAACCAGAAAGAAGAAACGCTCGACAAGAAAGCCGAAAATCTTGAGAAAAAAGAGAATACCCTTGATGAAAAGATCAAGGATGCTGAAAAACAGCTTTCCGAAGTAGAGAGCATCAAAAGAAGTCAGTTTGAAATGCTTGAGAAAATCTCAGGCTTCACCAAAGAACAGGCGAAGGAATATTTGCTCAACAATCTTGAAGAGAGCCTTGACCACGAAAAGGCCGTTAAGATTATGGAATATGAGCAAAAGACACGCGACGAGGCCGAAACCCTTGCCCGTGAAGTTATTTCAACAGCAATTCAGCGCTGTGCAGCCGATCATTCGGCAGAGGCTACAGTTTCAGTTGTAGCTCTCCCAAGCGACGAGATGAAAGGCCGTATCATCGGCCGTGAGGGAAGAAACATACGTGCACTTGAAACAAGCACGGGCGTTGATATTATCATCGACGACACACCGGAGGCTATCACCCTTTCAAGCTTTGACCCCGTAAGACGTGAAGTCGCAAGGGTTGCCCTTGAAAAACTTATTGCCGACGGAAGAATTCACCCCGCAAGAATCGAAGAGATGGTTGACAGAGCCCGCCGTGAGGTGGATATGACTATCAAGCAGACCGGTGAACGGGCCGTTATTGATTCCGGCGTCAACTCAATTCATCCGGAGCTTGTAAAGCTTCTCGGTAAACTTAAATACCGTACCAGCTATGGTCAGAACGTTCTCAACCACTCCCTTGAAGTATCATATATCGCCGGTCTTATGGCTGCGGAAATCGGCGCAGACGTAAAGCTTGCCAAACGTGCAGGTCTTCTTCACGATATAGGCAAGGCAATTGACCACGAGGTTGACGGTTCCCACGTTGAACTCGGTGTTGAGGCAGCCAAAAAGTACAGGGAAAATGAAGGCGTTATTCACGCAATTCAGGCTCACCACGGCGACGTTGAACCGAAAACCATTGTTGCCTGCCTCGTACAGGCGGCAGATGCAATATCCGCAGCAAGGCCCGGAGCAAGACGTGAAAACGTTCAGAACTACATTAAACGTCTTGAAATGCTTGAGGAAATCTCCTCCTCCTTTGAGGGAGTTGAGCGTTCCTATGCTATTCAGGCAGGACGTGAAGTGCGTATTATGGTTAAGCCCGATGTTATTTCGGACGATAAAATGGTTCTTGTGGCCCGCGATATAGTTCAGAAAATTGAAAACGAGCTGGAATATCCGGGACAGATTAAAGTCAATATTATCAGAGAGACAAGAGCCACAGATTACGCAAAGTAACTGTTTACAATTTTGAAGCAAAAGGGTATACTTATTAAAGTATACCCTTTTATTTTTACTATGAAAGAAGGGCTTTTATTTGAACATACTTACAATCGGAGACGTTGTGGGAGACAGAGGATGTGAGTTTTTACGCTCAAAGCTTCCGGGATTCAAAAAGCTCAAAAATATAGACCTTTGTATTGTAAACGGCGAAAACTCCGCTCAGGGCAACGGAATTACACCTTATTCCGCAAACCATCTGCTCACAAGCGGAGCGGATATAATAACTACCGGCAACCACGTTTACAGGCGAAAAGAATTTTATGAATTTATTGACTCCAGCGACTGTATAATAAGACCGGCAAATTTTCCCGATTCCTGCCCCGGTTCCGGCATGGCCGTTGCAGATATGGGCCGCTGCCAAATTGCGGTTATAAATATAATGGGCACTGTCTATATGGAACCTTTGGAAAACCCCTTTCAGTGTGCCGATAAAATGGTTAAAAAGGCAAAGGAACAAGGCTGCAAAGTGATTATTGTGGACTTTCATGCAGAGGCCACCGCCGAAAAAAGAGCCTTGGGATTTTACCTTGACGGAAAAGTCTCTGTGCTTTTCGGAACACATACCCATGTGCTTACCGCAGACGCTCAGGTGCTTCCGGAGGGCACCGGGTATATTACCGACATAGGCATGACTGGACCTAAGCACTCAGTTTTAGGAGTCACTCCCGCCCTTGCAATAGAAAAAATGAAAACAAATATGCCTGTAAGATTTGAAAATCCCGATACACCCTGTTATATGTGCGGCTGCATTTTCAGCGTTGACGAAAAAACAGGAAAAACTCTTTCAGCCGAAAGCGTATCTATTGAATAAGGAGTTAAGACAATGAAGAAAGTTAAATTTTTTGCCGCCGTTCTTCTGATAATCGCAATTTTAGCGGGAACTTTTTCCGCCTGTTCCGATGCAGACACAGATCCTTCTGAAGAAACCGGCGTTCAGGGAGGACAAAGCTCATCCTCCGGCACATCGTCAAACGGTGATATAACTCTTTGCTATTCAAAATCAGACAGTCTGAATCCCTTTTTCGCACAAGGTATAACAAACCAGATGCTGGCAACAATTTTCTGCGATCCCCTTTTTAAAGTGGACAACAACTTTAAACCTACGGGAGTTATTGCCGAAAGCGCAGAAATAAACGACAAACGCATTACGGTTACACTTAAAAACACTCAGTTTTCCGACGGTTCTTCAGTTTCTGCATCCGATGTAAAATATTCCTTTGACCTTGCCAAAAAGTCCAAGGCGTACAGCTCAACCCTTTCAAACGTCGCCTCTGCAAGCGTCTCAGGCTCAAAGGTAATCTTTACCCTTTCCGTTGCTGACAAGTACGTCGAAAACGTGCTCACCTTCCCTATTGTGAAATCAGGAACTGCCGACGATAAGGATTCCAGACCCATCGGAAGCGGAAGATATAAGCTCGACGGAACGGATCAAAATCCTTTCTTTTCCGTAAACACAAAAAATGCTGCCGGAAATTCAGCTCATTTTAAAACACTTTCCCTTCTCAATCTCCCCGACAGCGACGCCCTTATTAACTCCCTTCAGATCGGCAATACGGACTTTATCTTTGACGACCTTAGCTCAGGCAGCTACAAGCGCATTAACGCTACCGTCAAAGAGGTAAGCCTTAACAATATGGTCTTTCTCGGTGTAAACTCCTCCAATGAATTTCTTGCAAACGACGCTATAAGGCAGGCAGTTTCCGCAGCAATTGACAGAAGTACAATTGCCACCACAGCCTATCAGGGTCACAGCGTTGCTTCAGCTCTCCCCTTCCATCCAAACTGGTCGGAGCTTTCGGCAGCTTCCGTTGACCCATTGCCGGATTACGATAAGACGCAGGCTGAAACTATCCTTAAAGAGGCTGGAATTACAGAGAAAAACAATAAAAATATTCTGCTTTTCAATAAAAAGCCTATAACCCTCAAGCTTATAGTCAACGAAAATAATTCATTCAGAAACGAAGCAGCGGTACTCATTTCACAGCAGCTTAAAAAGATAGGTTTTGACGTAACAGTTTCTGTTTTAAGCAACGCAAATTATCTCAGCGCCATTAAGGGCGGCAAATATGACCTCTATTTAGGCGAAATTAAACTTTCCGACAACATGGATTTAAATCCCCTTCTTAAAAAGGGCGGTGCCGCTTTCTACGGAATAAAAACAGATAACGCCGCAATTTCCGCATATGAAAGCTTCCGTTCCTCAAAGACTACTTTGGCTCAGTTCTGCGATACATTTTCTACCTCTTTACCCTTTATTCCACTGTGTTTCAGAAACGGAGTTTCCGCTTACAGCAGCGACATTTCCTCCGAGGTAGTTTCCTATGACTCTGACAAATTTTATAATATTGAGCAGTGGAGCTAAGCTCTTGATATTTTGCAGATAACGTAATATAATAGCGATATATGTATCGCTTCCTTAAAAGGAGGGTGGATTTAATGGTTAAAATCGAAAATTATCTGGGAACCGTCTGTGTTTCGCAGGATTATTTTTCAACCCTGGTCGGAAATGCCGTTACTACCTGCTTTGGTGTTGCCGGCATGGCAAACGGCAACGCACGCCAGGGAATACGCTCTTTCTTTTTCAGAAACAAAAACTTCATCGACAAAGGCGTTCTCGTTCGCATGAGCGCAAACTCCCTTGTTGTGGACCTGCATATTATAGTAATTTACGGGCTTAATCTCTCCGCTACGGTTAAAAGCATTGTAAACAAAGTACGCTACACCGTGGAGGAAGCCACAGGTCTTGAAGTTAAAAAGGTCAACGTCTATATTGACGCTATGAAATCCGAATAATTGTTTGAGGTGCTGAATTTGATTACCGGAGCTTTGCTTAAAAGCGCATTTATTTCAGGTGCAAATAACATTAACAACAACCGTCAGGCTGTTGACGAACTTAATATCTTCCCGGTTCCTGACGGAGATACGGGAACAAATATGTCAATGACAATAACTAACGCAGCAAAAGCGCTGGCAGTTATCAGCGACGATGAACCTGCCGGCTCTGTTGCTGACACAGCCGCTTCTGCCCTTCTCAGAGGTGCAAGAGGTAATTCTGGAGTTATACTTTCCCTTATTTTCAGAGGCTTTTCAAAGGGTCTTAAGGGACTGCGTGAGGCTGACGGAAAACAGATAGCCGCTGCTTTACAAAACGGCGTTGATGCGGCCTACAAAGCCGTTATGAAGCCCACTGAGGGAACTATCCTTACAGTTATCAGATGTGCCGCTCAAGAAGCACAGAACAATGCGATGAAAGATAACGATCCCGTTAAAGTATGGTCTGCGGCTTGTGAGGGTGCACAGGAGGCTCTTATGCGTACCCCCGAGCAGCTTCCAGTTCTGAAAACTGCCGGAGTTGTAGATGCCGGTGGTCAAGGTCTTGTGCTTATTCTTTTAGGTATGCAGAGTGTTTTTGAGGATAACACGGTTATCCCCGGTGAAAATCAGGCACTTGCCGTTGATTCTCAGCCTAAAAGCGTTGTGGCCTCTGCCAGCGACGATATCAAATTCGGATATTGCAGCGAATTTATCATAAACAAAAATCCCGGATGTACCCTTAATCCCCTCAGACTCAGAGCGTATCTTGAATCAATCGGAGACTGCGTTGTAGTAGTTGAGGACGATTCAATAATAAAAGTTCATGTACATTCAAATGAACCCGGCAACGTAATTCAGGCCGCTTTAAAATACGGACCCTTAGTAAATATAAAAATCGACAATATGCGTTATCAGCACCAGAACGCCGCTTTGGGAACAGGCTCTTCAGAACCCGTTAAAGTGGTTCCCGTAAAGCCCATAGGTTTTGTAGCCGTTGCGGCAGGAAGCGGTTTGGAACAGCTTTTCAGAGATTTAGGCGTTGATGCCGTTGTCAGCGGCGGTCAGACCATGAACCCCAGCACTGAGGACATATTAAAGGCAATCGAAACTGTTCCGGCGGAACACGTTATCGTACTGCCTAACAATAAAAACATAATAATGGCGGCAGAACAGACTATTCCCCTTTCCGAAAAGAAAGTGAGCGTTCTTCCCACCCGCACAATTCCCCAGGGAATAACCGCCATGCTTAATTTTGACGACACTTCATCTGCCGACGAAAACCTTAACGTTATGGCAAAAGCGGCGGAGAAAGTTTCAACGGGACTTGTCACCTTTGCTGCCCGTGACAGCGAGGTTAACGGCCAGCACGTTCAGCAGGGACAGATTCTCGGAATGGAAAACGGAAAAATCACCGTTATCGAAAAAGATTTCGTAACCGCTGCATTTAAAATTACAAAGCGTATGTATAAACGCAGCTCCTCACTTATTACCGTTATAAAGGGCGACGGAGTTTCTGACGAAGATGCAGATAAGCTTGTAAAGCAGCTGGAAGATAAATTCGGCTCAGATACTGAAATTTCCGTTATTGACGGCGGTCAGCCCGTCTATTACTTCATAATATCGGTGGAATAATTCACCTTTGGTTTTCGGTGGACTTTAAATGGATTCATCAAAGTCTATGGGCTTTTCAACAGACATAAAATATTTAAAGGGCGTTGGCAGCAAACGTGCCGAGCTTTACCACAAGCTCGGCATAGACACTGTAAGCGCTCTTTTGCATTTTTATCCGAGAGAATATGAGGACTGGAGCCGTACCGTATCAATTGCCGAAGCTCCCTTTGACGAAAAGTGCTGCATCAAAGCCATTGTAGCCCATGACGCTGTAGAGTACAGAATAAGAAAGGGCATGACCCTTTATAAAACCTCTGCAACTGACGGACAAAGTGTTATGAACATAACCATTTTTAATAACAAATACGCCGCAGCAAAGCTTAAAACAGGAGAAGAGCTTTTGTTCTTTGGAAAGGTTGGAGGCACTTTTTTAAAGCGTGAGATTAATTCTCCACTCATAGCAAAGGCGGTTTCCGGGGAAAAAATCCGTCCCATTTACCGCCAGACTCAGGGCATTACTTCTGCTCTCACCGAAAAGCTTATGGCTCAGGCGGTAAGCTGCATTAAGGAGAATATGCACGACTTTCTGCCGGAGTATATAAGGGAAAAATATTCACTTATCCCCTACGGCGAAGCTCTTAAAAAGATTCATTTTCCCGCTTCCTTTGATGACGTTGAAAAAGCCCGCAGACGCCTTGTATTTAACGAGCTTTTCACCTTGCAGCTGGGGATGATACGCCTTAAAGGCAGAAACAGACAGCAGACCTCATGCAGTATAAAAAAGGATTTCAGTGAGGAGTTTTTCTCACTTCTCCCCTTTTCTCCCACAGGTGCACAAAAGCGGGCAGTGGAGGACGCAGTAAGGGATATGTTTTTATCAGTACCCATGAGCAGGCTTGTTCAAGGCGATGTAGGCTCGGGAAAAACTGCCGTTGCCGCAGCGGTCATTTATACGGCGGCAAAAAATTCCCTGCAAAGCTCCATGATGGCTCCGACGGAAATTCTCGCCCGTCAGCATTATAAATCCCTCACTGATTTCTTTAAGGGAACAGATGTAAAATGCGGGCTTCTTACAGGCTCCATGACAAAAAAAGAAAAGGACGAAATTAAATCCAAACTCGAAAGCGGAGAAATACAGGTTGTTGTAGGCACTCATGCACTTATCCAGTCAGACGTTAAATTCAAAAATTTAGGGCTTGTCATCACTGACGAACAGCACCGCTTTGGCGTTGAGCAGCGAAGCGCACTGGCGGAAAAGGGAAAAAATCCCCATACCCTTGTTATGTCGGCAACGCCCATTCCACGCACCCTTGCCCTTATTATTTACGGCGACCTTGACATTTCAATTTTAGATGAACTCCCCCCCGGCAGACAGCCCGTTGAAACCTACTGCGTACAGGGAAAGCTCCATAAAAGAGTATATAATTTTATAAAAAAGCACCTCGATGAGGGACGGCAGGCTTATGCCGTGTGTCCCCTTGTGGAAGAGGGCGACACCGACCTTATTTCAGCGGAGGAATACGCTCATAAGCTTGCTGAGGGTGAGTTCAGAGATTACACTGTGGGACTTATCCACGGCAAAATGAAGGCTTCCCAAAAAGATGAGGTTATGGAAGCTTTTGCGGCGGGGAAAATACAGCTTTTAGTTGCCACAACGGTTATTGAAGTAGGTGTGGACGTACCTAACGCCGCAGTTATGGTAATAGAAAACGCCGAAAGATTCGGACTTTCTCAGCTTCATCAGCTCAGGGGAAGAATAGGCAGAGGAAACCATAAATCCACCTGCATACTTATCTCCGACGCACAGAACCCCGACACAAAGGAGCGGTTTAAAGTAATGTGCAAAACCTGCGACGGATTTAAAATAGCCGACGAGGATTTGCGTCTGAGAGGCCCTGGCGACTTTTTCGGAAGCCGTCAGCACGGATTGCCTGGCTTAAAGCTTGCCTCAACTTTAACGGACACAAGCTTTCTTGCCGTTACCCGTGACGCCGCTCAGGAAATATGGAAATGGGATCCCCTCCTTGAGAAGCCAGAGCACAGCGGAATAAAAAAGGCTGTTGACGCTCTCTTTAAATCAGCGGGAGAAAATATATTTAACTAATAAACTTTAGGAAAGGAACAAAGGATTAAAAACCTTTGGATAAATGATTATTATGGCAATACCAAACGACCCAGTTATTCTTTTAAGCTATATTAACACTCAGCTTCGTGATTTCTATTCATCCCTTGACAGTTTCTGCGAAGATAAAAACGCAGATAAGGGAGAAATTTTAGAAAAGCTTTCCGCAATAGGATACGAATACAATAAAGAGCTTAACAGCTTTGTATAATATACTTTATTCTTCAAGGAGGAAAAAACATGAGCTCCACCTGCTTTTCCCCTATTTACGCAGAGGAATATTCTTCTCTGCGAACTAACCCGGACAGAGGCTTTAGAATGGAAGTCTATATGATGCTTGGCAGTCATCACGCTGTTTTCGGAGGAGAAGATAAAGACGCTATCGATTATCTTAAAGAACAGCTCCGATTTTACCGTGACGACACCTTTCATCTTGCTCAGGTATACGTTTACCTTACGGAATACTGCAAAAAAGACCTTGACGAAAAAGCTTTCAGTCAGCTGGAAGAATACCTTATGGAGCTTAAAAAGTGCGGAATAAGAGCGGTTCTCCGCTTTGCCTACGAAAGGGAAATGGACAGAAAAGAGGGTCCGAAAAACTCCATGGTAATAACCCACACAAAGCAGATTAAAAAGTGGCTGGGTGAGCACAGAGAGCTTGTCTCTGAGACTGTGGCGGTTATTCAGGCGGGAATGGTAGGAGCCTGGGGCGAATGGCATTCCGCAAAATACAGACATAATACAAAAAAGACCCTTAAGGCTATTTTTGATATGGTTCCCGATTACCTCACCTTACAGGTTCGCACAGAATCACTTATGAGAAAGGACAAAACTTTTTTCGCTGATAAACGTTTAGGTCATCACGACGATTTTCTTATAGGTGAATTTTTCAAATGGAGCTATATGGAAAGCAGACCGGGAACCGAAAAATATAAAGAGCTCATGGAGCGGGCAGCTCATACATATAACGACGGAGAAATGCCCTGGGGACGTGACAGCACCTATAATAAGGGATATATTCACGGTGAGAAAATGCTCTTTATGTGCAATGAGCAATCACTTTCCACCCTGAGCCTTACCCATAACTACAAGGAAGCGGGAGGCCCCTACAATATGGAGCGCTGGAGAGGAGAATATATAACCCCCGCAGAGCTCGATGAAATGGGATGCCATTATAATCCCAACTACTTCCGGGATAAGGACGGAAACGAATTTGTGCGCACAATTTTCGATTATCTTGCCGACCATTTAGGTTATCAGCTAAGTGCTGAAGATTTTTCCGTTTCTGAAAAAGGAGCCTGTGTTACCCTTAAAAACTACGGCTTTGCACTCCCCTATCACCTTGACTGTCTCACTCTTATAACAGATAAAGGAGAAATTGCGGCACAGGATTATTCCCCTGAAAATCTTCTCTCGGGCATGGAAAACTCCTTTAGTTTCGGAAAGCTTCCCGAAGGCGCAAAAGCTTTAGGCATTAGGCTTTACGAAAGCAGATGTCCCTCTCTTTGCGCCACCCTAGCTAATGATTTCGACTTTAAAGACGGAATTAATTATTTTAAAAATTAACAGACAAAAAGCTCCCTGACAGATTAGCTGTCGGGGAGCCTACATTTCATAGATTTACACTATTCTAAAAGAGATTTCATTTGTATGATTTCTCGTAAATTGCAACGCAGTCGTCAACGGAAAGGTCGCATCTGTCCATAGTAAACAGTCCGCCCATTGTATACTTTGCGTTCTCTGCAAGGGTTTTGAACTCTTCGGGTTTGATGCCGTAATCTGACATCTTAAGATCATCAACGCCGCAGTCCTTTTGAAGCTTTGCAAGGGCAGTTAAAAAGTCCTCGGGCTTTGAAGCGTCTTCCATGCCCATAACCTGAGCCATCTTTACAAAACGCTCGTCGCATACATGCTGGTCGATAAAATGTTTATAATAGGCAAGTGAAATCATTATAAGACCTGCTCCGTGGGGCAGCTCCTGATGATATGCGCTCATAGCGTGCTCAAGGGAGTGCTCGCTTGTGCAGGAACCGGTGACCATTGAATAGCCTGACATGGTGTTGCCGAAAGCGACGTGCTCCCTTGCCTCAATATCCTTGCCATCTTTAACGGCTCTGGGAAGATATTTTGCAACGTTTTCAATTGCCGTAAGAGCTACCATATCGCTTACAAGGCTTGCACAGTTGGCAATATAAGTTTCCGTACTGTGGAAAAGTGCGTCAAAGCCCTGATATGCTGTATATTTCGGAGGTACGGTGGTCATAAGCTCCGGGTCAACTATTGCTATAACCGGGAAAAGCTCATCCATGCCGCCAAAGCCGATTTTCTCCTTTGTCTCGCTGTTTGTAACAACGCCATACTCATCTACTTCGCTGCCGGTGCCCGCTGTTGTTGTAATGGCAATAAGGGGAAGAGGCTTATTTACAAGGGCTTTTCCCTTGCCTGTACCACCAACAACATAGTCCCAA
>CAUDRD010000016.1 GCA_958451705.1 uncultured Oscillospiraceae bacterium | reverse complement strand
GGGACTGATGAATTTGCCGTTATCCTTTCCGCAGCCATTGATTTCGGCATTGAGCCGGTTAAGATTAAAGAAATTGTCTATCAGGCCACAGCTTATTTAGGTATAGGCAGAGTTTTGCCATTTATAAACATTACAAATGAAGTGTTTAAGGGAAAAGGAATAAGCCTTCCCCTGCCCTCACAGAAGAAAATCACTAACGACCAGCGCAGAGAAAAAGGAACTAAGGCTCAGGTTGAAATTTTCGGCGACTCAATGGAGGATTTTTGGAAATCCGGTCCGGAGGAAAGCAGGCACATTAACTACTGGCTTGCCTCAAACTGCTTCGGTGATTATTATACAAGAGGCGGCCTCGACCTCAGAGAGCGGGAAATGATAACCTTCTGCTTTTTGTCGGCTCAGGGAGGCTGCGAACCTCAGCTTATTTCTCACGCTGCCGCAAATATCAGAATGGGCAACGACAAAAACTTTCTCATTAAAATAATTTCCCAGTGCCTTCCCTATATCGGCTATCCCCGCTCCCTTAACGCTCTTCGCTGCGTTAACGAGGCGGCAAAATAAAATTAAACATTAAAGGAGATTTAAAATGTCAAATATATCAGCAGTTAAAACTTTGGAAAAGCCACGGCTTTCTTTGCGGGCTAAAACAATTTACGCTATTGCCGCAATTGCAGGAGCAGTAGTTTTGCCTCAGATTTTCCATACTTTCGGGGCGGTATCCGGCCTTGGAACAAGTGTGGGCGAAGCTTTTCTGCCCATGCATCTGCCCATTATACTTGCGGGACTTTTAGCAGGACCTTTGGCTGGTGCAGTTTCCGGCTTTTTCGCCCCCATTATTAGCTTCACCCTGTCAGGAATGCCTTTAATAACAATGGTTCCCTTTATGGCAATTGAGCTTTGCGCCTACGGACTGTTTGCAGGTCTTTTGAGAAACGTCAAAATGCCTACAGCCGCAAAGGTTCTCCTTGTTCAGATTGGTGGACGTTTAATAAAGGCAGCTTCAATAGCTGTTGCGTTTTATGTTTTCGGCAGCAAAAGCGTACAGGTTGCCTCAGTTCTCACAAGCGTCTACACAGGTATTTTCGGTATAGCCCTTCAGCTTGTGCTTATTCCCCTTATTATTTACCGTACCGAAAATTCAAAGAAATATGAGAACTGATACTGAAAAGGCAAAAGAGCTTCTTTTCTCGGGAAAATATACCTGCGTTCTATGTAAGGGAGAAAGGGTATATACCAGCAGTCAGCGAGGCGTGGCTCCCCTGCTTTCATGGATTAATTCAAACACCGATTTAAAGGAATTTTCAGCAGCGGATAAGGTGGTGGGAAAAGCGGCAGCATTTTTATATGTACTGCTCGGAGTTAAAGAAGTGTATGCTGAAATTATAAGCGAACCGGCGTGGGAAACTTTTAATAAGTTCGGTATTTCCTGCCATTATAGGGAAAAGGTAAAGGCCATAAGAAACCGAACGAACACGGGCTTTTGTCCCATGGAAACGTCGGTACTCAGTATTGACACTCCCCAAGAGGCATTAAAGGCAATACTTAAAAAACTTGAAGAACTCAAAAAGGCAAACTAAATACAGACTTAAAAAGAACCTTCCGCTTCAAACGGAAGGTTCTTTAGTTTGTTGATAAAATCACCTCATAGTTATAATGATTATAATATTTGCTATTAAACAATACAGGCTCAACTATTTCCTTAAGAGAATTAAATCCTGTGAGCTCTTTTGTGTCTATTGGCAGTGACCGGAAAAAACAAGATTTAACTCCATATCCGCAGGCTCTGCCCCAACCTCTTCGCCCTTTTCAAAAACATTTTCCCGGCTTATTACAGTTTGGGGAAATTATAGGCGAGTGTATACCTCCAAAGACCATAGCTCCGCTCTTTTTAGCATCGAGAGCCTGATTTTTAAGCCACTTTTTATAAGCCTCAGAAAAGTAAAAATCGTTTTTTGATTTTTCACAGCACAAAGCTATATATCTCAGCCAGGGAAAAATTTCTGCGATAAAGGACTCCCCGTCTGCACACACTGCAACGGCCTTATCCACGTTATATTTTCTGTAAAGAGGCAAGACCTCAGCCTTTTCCATGTGCTCTTTCCCATAGGGCTTTGAGTCCTTATCAAAGCGGAAAACCGGCATTTCATCGGGATAATCATGGGTATCAGTAATGTGATAAATGGAACATTTCATCGCTGCTTCCTTAACCTAAAAGTTTTATTTCAAATTTAAAACTGCGTTGTAATCGTCTATACCGTAGTTTCCCGCAGTATTTTTAAGGGTATCGTAAAGATCCACGGGATTTGAGTTAATGTCTTTAAGATGCACTTTTTTTAAAATCGGATTAAGCCTGTTTAAAGCTCCCAGGAAAACATCCCCTTTTGGAGTACCTTCTTTGTAGGTTTGGTTGCCCACAAATATGCCCCGTATAAGCTCCGCCACATAATTTTTTACAAGCATATTTTTAATTTCCGGGCTGCATTTAATAAACAACAGTTTGCAGGCATCCCCTACCGTTAAAGCGGAAAAAATCTTACCCATAAGCTTAACCACAGGATAAAGAGCTTTTACGTTTTCCGCTTCAAATTTTTTTAAGACGACCTTAGGATTAGAGCGCATATCCTCAAGAAGATTAAGAATCATGCTGTCAAACATATCGGACAAATACTCCTTACAGGTTTTGCCCTTTGTATCCCATTGAAAATCAGGGGTGGGGATGCTTCTAATATCCACCGTCGCTTCATCTTTAATTGTCACAAGGCGCATAAACGCCGGACAGGCGATTATGGAACCTGTACACACATCATAAAATTTATTGCCGGCAGAAGTAATTTTTTCATTTATGCTCTGGTTGTGCATATGCCCCGTAAAGACAAGATGCACCCCCGCATCCGCCAGCATATCAGTAATTTTATCACTGTTTTGCTGTACGGCTGTTGGGACAAGGCCGAACAAAGGCTGGCCGGGCAGGAGCGGATAATGGTTCATGGCAAACATCATCTGCCCGTCCTCTCTCGCTTTTCGAGCCTGTTCTTTAATCCAGTTAAGCTGCTCTTCATCATAGGTTATAAATTCATCACAGTCGCCGTCGTTGTTAAGAGCCAAAAGGCGCACCCCGTCAAAAAGCTGTACAACATAGGAAAGGTGCTTGCGGTCAACGGCTATGGCCTGTTTAAAGCCAAAGTCGTAGTACAGGTCGAAAAGCTCATCTCTTTTGGTTCCCTCAGGTCTTTTTTTAACGGCTCCGTCATCGTAAAAAGTAAATCCGTAATCAAAAGATAAATCGAAAAGGTCGTCTTTCGCCCTCAGCGACATCTTTTTATCACTTTCAAAGGCAAAGGGACGGTCGTTATAATCATGGCCGGCAGTTATTACGAAAACTCTTTTGCCTTTATTCTGAAGAGCTCTTAAAAGCTTTATAAATTCAAGGTGGCTCTCCTTTTCGCCGTTAAAGGATAAATCTCCGGCGATAAGTACCGTATCCGCTTCCCGGCTGCTGCCTAAAAATTCAAACACCGATTCATTGATGCACTGGGTTTCCGCAAAGCATTTTTGCTCGTACCGCATCATTTTATCGTATCCGCCGCCCTTAGCTCCCAGAGAATTTTTAAAGTAGTGAGTGTCGGTTATCAGATAAAATTTAGCTTCTTTCATCTTTTTGCACCTCGGACAGCTTTTCTTTAAGTACCGGCATCCAAAGCCCCGCCTGTACGCTGCGGTGGTTCATACCTCTTTCTTTGGGAATTTTAGTCTCGTACCAGTCGGTAAAACAGTTTTTATCCTGAGTATCCGCAAGATATTTTACGATGCAGGATGAAAAAAGTTTTGTATTCTCCCCTGTTTCATCAAGACAGGAAGCCCAAAGCATCCAGTCGGTCTTTGTAAAATCTTTACGATTATCTAAAGGCACGCCGTATTGGTTCAGCTCGGCACGGTACTTTTCGCTTTCGCCCTTATAAATCTCCTTCGGAAAAAGGTTAAACTTAAAGAGTATATCCCATATAAGGTTGTATTTTAAGCTCCAGCTTTCTTTATTTCCGACAGAAAAAGCAAGGTAATCCCCTACACGGGAAATTCGGCAAAGCTCTTGGGCATACTTTTTAGCTGTTTCAAAATAAAAAATATTATTTTCATCAGAAAGAACTTCGCAGATTCTTGAAAAAGAGGCTATTCCCATTATCTCCTTAATTGCAAGATTTACGTTTTTCTCGCTGTGACCTGCAAAGTCATCGGTGCAAAGCTGATTGTCAAGGACTACGCCTTTTTTTACAAGAAAATCCGCCCACTTTTTAAGCAGATCAAAATTCTTTTTAAGCTGTGAAACATCTCCGGTTACGTAATAATAAGCGTAAGACATAATAAGCATATTTCCGCACTCTTCAACGGGCATTTGCCAATCCTGATTGAAAATGCCGAAATCTTTATTTTTATAGATTGCTCTCTTGTTTATGGCTTTTCCGTAATTGTTTTTAAGTGCGTAGACCTGACCGTCTGCAACGGGGTAGGTGCCGATATCGTGGGGAGCAAAATCCGCCTTCCAAACGGGCATACGGGCAAATTCAAAAATCCCGATCATCATGGCCTTTACAAGCTCAGGATGATATACAAGAAACATTGGAATTGCAGGATAAGATACGTCTACAGTATTAATGCAGCCGTTTGAATGACATTCCTTTGAAAGGTAGAGAATTTCTCCCGTTGTGTTTCTGACCAGCTTATGAGCAGCAAGAACCTGCCTTGCGGCAGCAGTAAGTATTTTGCAGTAGTCCTCGCCGAATTTTTCAGCATCAAAGAGTATTTTTTGATTTTGCTCTTTTATGGCTTCCAGGAGTTCATCATGATACTCGTCACAGCAAGCAATAGCTTCTTCGATAGAAGAAAACTTTTCTCTCCACAGCCCCGTCAGACGTTTACCGAAGTATTCTATTGAGAGAATGTCATCAAAGGCGATAATATTTCTCGCTGCAGCACGGCTTGTAAGCTCCGGGAACTTAAACACAGATTTTACGGAGTTAATCTTTGTAAGGCCGAAAGAAACTTCACCTCCGCATACATAAAGATAGCCCCAGTCAGCTGAAACTCCGTCCCCTATTTTGTTAAGAGGTTTTTGAGCAACACGGCCGATTTTTCCGTAAGACAGCTTTCCGACAGTTCCCAGTGTTTTAATTACCCGCTTTATACATTTATCATAGCAAAATTCTTCTCCCGCCGAAAACACCAAAGCTACATCATGTTTCTTTCCGTCAATAACTTCCACTTCGTAATCTATAAAAGAGCAGGGAGTGGACATTATATACAAATCGTTTAACACAAGGGGCGTCCAAAAAGAAACCTTAAGCCTAATGTACTCATTTTCAAAAGTATATTTTGTAATATACGGCGTAACTTCAAGGTCGGTTTGGTTTATAACCTTAGACTGGCCGCTGCCGAGGAAGCGAAAAGCAATGGAATCAACATAAACTGTGCCGCTTATTCGCTTTTTGATACCGCTCCAAAAATATGTAGTTCCATCGTACAGTTTATCGCTTTTTGACCAAATGCTGAAAAACGGGTCAACTGTTATCAGCGGATACGCAGGTAATTTCATAAATATCCTCCACCATTTAAAATTTATTGCTCTGTGCCTTTTCCATCACTGTTATTCTACTTTGTACTTTCGGATTTTGTCTTACCGTTAAGGCTCTTACCGATTTTTTAGCTGCATCGGGTTTAAATATCCAACCTGATTGGAAATATTAAATTTTTATTTATTTTATCTCTTCTTGTAAGTTTTTGCAATTGAAATACATAAAAAATTTGATTTTTGCAAAATATTATTATGTTTTTTTTAGATATTGAGATAGATTACATCTAATATTTCCGATTCACTCTCACTTGCACCAATAAATTAACGCATAATTATACATTTTTTTATTTTTGATATGCTTATAAAAGCAAAAAACAACAAAAGAAGATTCATATAATAACAAATTTTCTTCACCTTTTTAGTGCAAATAATAAGGAACTTTAACCCAAACAGATGAGCTTACTGCTAAAAGGATAAAATAAAAGGATATCCGTTTTTTCGGATATCCTTTTTGCTTTTTTAAATTTCGGCATGGTTCTTTCTGTAGCTCATGTAGCTTTCGAGAATCATCACCGCCGAAACCGCATCAACTATATTCTTTCTCTTTTTGCCTCGGACATTGACCGTACTCAAAGCGTTATGGGCGGCGACGGTCGTGAGCCTTTCATCCCAGAGGGCTGTTTCAATTCCGCTTTTTTCGGCGATGAGCTTTGAAAAGCCCTCACATTTTTCAGCCCTCGCTCCGAGAGTGCCGTCCATGTTCTTAGGATAGCCCACCACTATGAGCTTGGCTCCCCGCTTTTTGGCTTCGGCAACTACCTCATCCGCCGCCTTTTCCTCGTCGGTTTCAAAAATCACTCCCGCAGGAGAGGCAAGCATTTCCAGAGCGTCGCACACGGCAAGCCCCGTTCTCGAGTCCCCGTAATCAACAGACAATATTACCATATTCTCCGCCTCACCAGGGCTGAACTTTTCCGACTATTTCGGAAACGCTTTCTATGCCGTTTTTGTCGAGGTATTCGTTGAGGCCGTCGATTATTTTAACAGGTGCGTAAGCGTCGGAGAACATCGCCGTTCCCACCTGAACGGCGCTTGCACCCGCCAGCATCATTTCAACTGCGTCCTGCCACTTTGCAATTCCGCCCATACCGATTACGGGAATCTTTACACGGTTTGCTACCTGCCAAACCATTCTCACCGCAACGGGGAAAACCGCAGGACCTGACATTCCGCCAACGTTATTGTGAAGAATGGGGCGGCGTGAATTTATATCAATTCTCATACCCGTAAGGGTGTTTATAAGTGAAACTGCATCTGCTCCCGCCGCTTCAGCCGCCGCTGCGATTTCCGCAATATCGGTGACATTGGGGGTGAGCTTTACTATAAGAGGCTGCTTGCAGACCTTTTTAACCATAGAGGTTATGGATTCAACGCTGGCGCAGGATGTACCGAAAGAGGCTCCGCCCTCTTTTACATTGGGGCAGGAAATATTAAGCTCCACCATATCCACGGAAGTATCCGCAAGCCTTTCAACTGCCTTGCAGTATTCATCGGGAGTGCTTCCCGCAATATTGGCAATAACAACCGTTCCCTGCTGGCTCAGCCAGGGAAGCTCGTCCTTTACAAAGCTTTCAACGCCGGGGTTCTGAAGTCCCACGCTGTTTAAAATTCCGCTGGGAGTTTCGGCAATTCTCACAGGGGGATTTCCGAAACGGGGATTTAAAGTAGTTCCCTTACAGGAAACTCCTCCAAGCTTTGAAATAGGATAAAATTCGTTATATTCTCTTCCGAAACCGTATGTTCCAGAAGCTGTAATGACGGGGTTCTTAAGCTCAACCCCCGCTATATTAACTCTTAAATCAGCCATTCCACACTACCTCCCTCGAATCAAAAACAGGTCCGTTTTTGCATACATGACGGTAGTGCTCGCCGTCCTTTTCCTTTGTCTTGCAGGCGCATACAAGGCAAGCTCCTATTCCGCAGCCCATTCTCTCTTCAAGAGATACAAAGCAGGGAATACCCTTTGCCTCAGCCATTGCCGCAACGTTTTTAAGCATGGGTCCCGGTCCACAGGCAAATACTGCTCCGCAGGGCTTTTCGAGACGCTCCTTTAAAATATCCGTTACAAAGCCGTGATGACCGTAGCTACCGTCATCAGTGGTAACATAGACATTTTCGCAGACCTCTTTAAAATTATCCTCAAGGATAACAGCCGATTTACTGCGGAAGCCCAAAATTGCATCGGCTTTTTTGCCGTAAATTTTGCTCGTCTCCAAAAGGGGAGGAACACCGATTCCGCCGCCTACAAAGACAACGTTTTCATATTTTTCATCTGCTGGGAATCCGTTTCCGAGGGGGCCGAGAACATTTATAACGTCCCCTTCCTTTCTCTCGGAAAGCCATAAGGTTCCCTCGCCTCTTACTTCAAAGACAATGCGGATTGTGCCATTGCTTTTATCTATTCCGCAAAGGGAAATAGGTCTGCGAAGGGTTTTGCCGTCACAGAGAATATTTACAAATTGTCCCGCCTTTGCCCTTTCGGCAATTTCCGGGGCTTCAATTGTAAAATCAAAAGCTGCACTGTTAAGCTTATTAACAGTTAAAATTTTAAAATCATCCTGGATATATTTCATTTTTACCTCCGGGAAATTTATTTTTTAAGGGCAGGAATAAATGAGGTTATATCGTCCCTCATTCTGATTGCTTCACGGCGTGAAGCGGCTGCGTAATCTTTTTCGTCGCAGTTTTCTTCCTTCTTATATGCGCACATAATGGAACGTGAAGCGTTTACTATTGCGCCTATGCCGTTTTCATCGAAAGCTCCCGCAAGGTTTGCGGCAGAGCCGCCCTGTGCGCCGTAGCCGGGAACAAGGAAGAATGTATGTGGCAGAGCTTTTCTCAGCTCTGTAAGCTGGTCGGGATAAGTTGCGCCTACAACTGCGCCGACTCCTGAATATCCTGTTTCTCCCATAAGCTCCTCTCCCCAGCTTTCGCAGAGAGCGCCCATCTCTCTGTAAAGAGTGGGACTGTCGCCGATGGGCTTATCCTGAAGCTCACCTGAGGAGGGATTTGAGGTTTTAACGAGAACAAAAATGCCTTTATCCTTTTCACGGCAGATGTTGAGAAGAGGCTTAATGCCATCGCTGCCAAGGTATCCGTTTACAGTAAGGGCATCGGCTCCGAAAGGCTCAAAGGTCTTATCATTAACCTTAACTTCACCAAGATGAGCCGCCGCATAGGCTTCCATTGTGGTGCCTATATCGTTTCTCTTGCCGTCGGTTATAACGTACATTCCCTTTTCCTTAGCATATGCTATTGTATCGTAAAGAGCTTTAACTCCCTGCCAGCCATACATCTCATAGTATGCACACTGGGGCTTTACAGCGGGAACTATATCACAGAGGGCATCAATAAGACCTTTGTTGAAAAGGAGAAGAGCGTGTGCAGCTCCCTCAAGGGTTTCGCCGTATTTGTCAAAAGCTTCCGCTTTAATATAAGAGGGAATATAGTCGAGCTTCGGGTCAAGACCCGCAACTGTGGGGTTACCGGTTTCCTTAATTTTAGCAATAAGTCTGTCAAGTGACATTTTTCTTCCTCCTCGTTATTTATCCTCATAAACCACTTTGCCTCGGCAAACGGTATATTTTACCTTGCCGCAAAGCTCTGTGTTTTTAAAGGGGGTGTTTTTCGATTTTCCGTGAAGCTTTTCCGGGTCAACAGTCCATTTTTCGTCTTCACTGAAAATCGCAATATCTGCCTGTTTTCCCTCGGCTAAAACTCCGGCTCTGATTTTAAGTATTCGTGCGGGATTTGCGCTCATAAGCTCAATGAGCCTAGGCAGAGTAATATAGCCCGGCTTTACAAGATAGGTTATTCCCGCCGCCAGAGAGGTTTCAAGTCCTATTGAACCGTTGGGGGCAGAGACAAAATCTGCCTTTTCCTCGGGAGTATGTGGTGCGTGGTCCGTTGCGATTGCGTCAATTGTGCCGTCGCATATTCCCTCGATTATGGCGTTTACATCGGCCTGAGTTCTAAGAGGCGGATTCATTCTGTAATCGGCATCCATATTCATGACGATTTCATCGGTAAGTGAAAAATAGTGGGGACAGGTTTCACAGGTGACCTTTGCACCCATTTTCTTTGCACTTCTTACAAGCTCCACTGATTTTTCGGTGCTTACATGGCAGATATGAACGGCAGTATCGGAAGAAAAGGCAAGGGCTATCTCTCTTGCCGTTCCGGCGTCCTCAGCAGCGCCCGGTATTCCCTTTACGTCAAGGAGAATACTGGAAGCTCCCTCGTTTATTTTTCCTCCCGCCGCAAGGCTTACATCTTCACAGTGGGCAAGAACGGGAACTCTGAGGCCGTATGCGTTTATAAGGGCTTCATACATGAGCTTTCCTGTGGCGACGGGTACGCCGTCATCTGAAAAAGCGACAGCTCCCGCCTGTTTAAGAGCCTGCATATCAGTAAGCTCTTTGCCGGAAAGTCCCTTTGTTATTGCCGCTACGGGCAGAACTCTCGCATCTGCCTTTTCGGCTTTTTCGAGAATATAATTTACTGTTTCGCAGGAGTCCACCGACGGCGATGTATTGGGCATTGCCGCAACAGTTGTGACTCCTCCGGCCGCCGCAGCACGACAGCCGGTTATTATATCTTCTTTATGAGTCTGGCCGGGGTCACGAAGGTGAACATGCATATCCACAAGTCCGGCACTTGCATAAAGTCCTTTACCGTCAATTACTCTATCGGCTTCTTCCTCTATACAAGAGGCAATACGCTTTATTATTCCGCCGTCAATGAGAATATCCTTTAAACATTCTTCGGACTTGCCGCCCTCAATTATTCGGACGTTTTTAATAAGCAGTTCAGCCATAACGTTACCTCCCGTTAAATTTATTTAATCCGCAGCTTCAGTTGTTGACTCTTCGGAAGCCGAAGAGCTGCCTGAGTGTGTTGTGCAGGTAGCTGGAAGAGAGTTTTTGTTGTACCAGCCTGTTCTTGTGCTGGGGCAGGAATCCGTTGCAAGAAGTCCCGACACGGTGCAGTATTTACGTTCTACAACATTTTTGCTCTTTGGGAACTCCTTTGAAGGCAGACCTTCATGAATTTCATTCATTATTTTCTTAAAGATATTACCTGACGGGTTACCGGATACGCCTAAGATTTCCTTCTGTTCATCATAACCGTACCATACGGCGCTGATATAATAGGGAGTTCCGCCGATAAACCATCTATCGTGATCGTCGGTAGTAGTACCGCTCTTTGCCATTGTGGGATAGCCGCTGATACCGTAAGCTTTAGTGGTACCCTGGGGGTCAGTGATAACAGTCTGAAGCATCTCGCACATAATGTTGGCTGTTTCTTCTGAAATAGCACGCTCTGCTGTGGATTTATTTTCAAGTATTGTCTGCTCGCCCTTGCTGTCTGTAACTTTATAGTAGCAGTAGGGTTCGTAATACAGTCCTCCGTTACCGAACGCCGCATATGCCGCTGTCATTTCCAGTACGCTTACTCCGCTGTACATTCCTCCCATTGCAAGAGGCGAATAGTTTTTATCTTCCTTTTCATTAAGAGTTGTTATATGGAACCTGTCCTGAAGGAAGGCATATGAACGCTCAAAGGTAAGATCTTGGAGGATACGCACAGGAACCGTATTAAGAGAACGGGCAAGAGCGTTCTGTACCGTAACGTTTTTGCCGCTTCCTGAACCGCCGCCGTAGTTAAAGGGCATCTTTTCGCCGTTAAAGTAGATCTGGGCATCAGGTACCATTGTTGACCAGTTAATCAGACCGTACTCAATTGAAGGAGAATAAATACTCAAAGGCTTAATAGATGAACCGGGTGAACGGGTTGTATCCGTTGCACGGTTAAGACAGCGGTTTCCGCTCTTTTCACCTGCTTCACCGGCCATACCTACAACTCGTCCGGCATAGTCCATTATAACCATTGCCGACTGTGCCGCAGGATGAGCGGCAGTATCCTCTTCCTTTTTAAAGGTCTCTCTGTTTTCATATACTCTTGTGACAACAGACTGAACGTCGGGATCAACGGCGCTGTAAATTCTGAGTCCGCCGTAGAATACCATTTCTACCGCTTTGCTTTTTGTGTATCCGCACTGTGTTTGCAGGTCTTCGATAACTGAATCTATTACATATTCTGTATAGAAATCATATTTGCTTTCATCGGGCTTCTGCTTATTCTTCATCTCTTCGCTGGGAACGTAATTGGGATCATTTGTAAACACAAGGTCATAGGCCATAGCCTCGTCATATTCTTCCTGTGTTATTTTCTTTTGATCCAAAAGTTCACCAAGGCAGTATTCCTGACGCTCTTTATTGTTTTCAGGATTTATAAGAGGGTCGAACTTTGTAGGAGCGTTGGTAATTGCAAGAAGGCTTGCACATTCTGCAAGATTCAAGTCACCTACGTCTTTGCCGAAATACTTTTCGGCGGCAGTTTGAACTCCGTAGCAGTTTTCTCCGAGGTAAATGGTGTTAAGATAAGCCTCGGCTATCTCAGTTTTTTCATAATTTTTTTCAAGGTTAAGAGCATATGTTATTTCGTTAAATTTACGAACCAGTGTCACATCATCTTCACCGGTAAGGTTTTTAATAAGCTGCTGGGTAATTGTCGAACCGCCCTGTACGCTGATACTGGGAATAAATTTTGAAAGCAGTGAACGTACACTGGCAGACGCTGTTCTGAACCAGTCAACACCCTCATGACTTTCAAAACGCTTATCTTCCATTGCGATAACGGTTTTGTACATATATGGACCCATATCGCTTAAATCAACCCATATTCTGTTTTCTGAGTTATTAAGACGGCAATACTCATAGGGATTGTTCTTGTCATCATAGGCATAGATAATCGTCGTCTGATTCTGGTTATTTTTATAAGACTCGAGATCTATTGCACATTCGCCGTTTGTAAAGGAGATAACATAAGCTAACATGGACGCCAAAATAACGCACAGAGTAATAACCAGTACAAGTACAATGGCTATTACAACCTGCCATTTAGCTGAATGTTTCGTAATGGTATCAATCGCTTTGTTTGTATTTCCGTTATTTTTTTCCGGATCTTTTCTTTTCTTAAATGGAACTTTCACTTTCACAGTTTAAAAAATCCTCCCTTTTGGTTAAATGAAACATCTATGCCCTTTACGGGAAACTGATTAAAGTCTGTATCATTATATCACATTTTTGGCAAAAAGTTTATAGGTTTATAAAATTATTCCTTTTCAAAAAGCGAAAACTGCATATTAAAAGGAAAAAAGCCAAAAATATATTTATCTTTTAATATAAAAGGTTGTGAAAAAATGAAAACTGCTATTAAAAAGCTCCTGCTCACTGTAGGAATTTCAGCAATTCTCGTGGCGGCCATTTCTTCGGCCTCCTTCGGCTCAAAGTCACCGCAGCAGCTTCAAAATCCC
>CAUDRD010000015.1 GCA_958451705.1 uncultured Oscillospiraceae bacterium | reverse complement strand
GGGGAAGCATCTTATATCCCACATTAAGCAGCGGCAGACCGTAAAGACCCATAAATTTATCTTTCTTAAATCTGTTTGAGCTGTGTACAACATATTTGAGAGTTTCAAAAATATCTCTGCCTCTTTCGGGAATTGAACACTGCATAAATGCAGTATGGTTTGTAATTCCCTGTTCGCTTACATCGTGTATATGACGTCTTAAATCAATCGCACATGAAATTGTAACGCTTTCGCTTTTATCATAT
Organism: uncultured Oscillospiraceae bacterium; assembly: GCA_958451705.1. Taxonomy (GTDB): domain Bacteria; phylum Bacillota; class Clostridia; order Oscillospirales; family Acutalibacteraceae; genus UMGS263. The sequence continues at coordinate 13,021 of CAUDRD010000015.1, read as the reverse complement.
CCGGCAAGCTCGTAAAGGCTGTAAAAATACGCCGCCACAAGCATATCGTTAATAGTTGCACCGTGCTTTTTGCCTACCTGTTTAATCTTCAAAAAGCGATCAGCGTCAATTTTCCTTTTGGCTATAAAAGACTTATCCCTTATGCTGTCGGGAGTAAGAGGGAACTTATGGTCATCCTTTGCACAGACGTTTTTATAAAGATTTTTCGCCATGCGTTTTTCTGTGGGGGTAAAGTCAGAATAAACCGATTCATATGAACGTGTACCGTGTCTAAGTTCAATGGGACTTATTCCCTTCTCTACATAATCGTTATAATTCTTGCAGAGAGCTTTAAGGAAATATTTAAAGTCTCCTCCGTCCATGCACATATGATTTTCCACTATGCACAGCACAGATTTGCCCTCGTGGAAAAATACTGCCACCTTCATCTGCAAGTCGCTTTCCGGCGGTATATACTGGGTGAGAAATTTATTGACGGCCTCTTCCAGATTCTCAGGTCTTTCAACTGTCAAAACGTCTTCAATCTTATAATTTCTCACGCTCCAATAGGGGCTTATATGATTATCGGTAAAGCTCGAATGAAGCACGGGAGCTTTCTCAAAAAAGCAAATAAGAACTGTTTTAAGTGCTTCTATGTTTATTTCATAATCGTAATGAAGCTCAACGTGAACCATTCTGTCGTTGAAATCACGGAACAGATAATGCATCTTGTCCCAAAGCTCAGCATTTAATTTTCGCTCCATACGTCATCACCCTCCTTTTTAATGTAGCTGGATTTACGAATCAGCGACGCTATAATAACAATTATATCTATAATTAACGAAACAATTATCATCAGCCAGCCGGGATTCCACGGCACAACATGAAGAATGCCTAAAACAACATAAAGCAGTGTCGCAACGACCGGAATGTAAAAGACATAGTTAACCACTTTATGTTTTTGCTTTAAAATTGTCATAAATACCGCATCCACTACGAATATGGCAATTATGCACACTAAAAAAATAATCCAGCTATGAGGCAAATGGAAAATCAGCTGAAGGCAGAGAAAAACAAAAGTGGCCATAAGCATTATTACTACTGCCGAAAAAAAGCGCACCATAAAGTTAAATCCCTGACCATGGGCAGAAGCTTTCTTTATAGAATAAATCAGAAGTCCCACTGCTAAAAGAGTAATTCCTCCGAAAAGAATAAGCCATGTATACGACCAAAGGTGAGTTATAAAGCTCACGCTTATATAAACCACAACAAGCATCAAAATATATGCCACTGAGCCTAAAGCTACCGAAGCCCCGACAGCTCTTGAACGCTTTTTGGTACACTCATACTCATAAACCTTTCGGTAATCACTGCGTAAATCTTTAAATTCACCGGCAGCCAAGACTTCCAAAATTTCTTTCTCCTGCATACCTTTATATGTATCTGAAGAAGCCTTATCTTCCATGCGCTTTAAAATCATCTTTTTATATCGCTCCAGCGAACCGTTAGCGTTTGGAACACCTTTAAGTTTATCGTCAATATAGTCACTGAATAAACTCATATATCTGAATTTTCCTCCTTAATACATTCTCACTGTTCGCTCCATACATCTTCAACTTCCTGTTTGTAAATGTATTTGGAGTTTTCTACGGCTATACCTACCACAATTAATATATCAATTATTACAGCAAGAATCATAAGAAGCCAGCCTGGATCCCACGGAATAACTTCAATTAAGCCCAGTATTACATAAACCATGGACATTGCAGCCGGAATATAAAGAAGATAATTGATAATTGCGAGTTTGCTTTTGGTCACGGCAAGGAAAATTGCATCAGCTGCGAAAAATACAATTACTGCGGCCAAATATATAATCCAGCTCATGGGTATATGGAAAAGCACCACACAGCAAAGGAAAATAAACGTTGCCGTAAGCATTATATTAAAAGCTAACATCACCCTTGCAATAGGATGGAAAACCCACCGCATACGGGCAATTGCTTTTATGGCAACGCTGAAAAGATAATCAACCAAAATAGTTATTCCACCAAGCATAATCAGCCAGGTCTGAGCCCAGTTATGGGTGATAAAGCTGACTCCCAGATAAAGCACTGTCAGCAAAAGTATATAACACACTGAACCGACCGCCAAAAATCTTCTAAAATTTTCAGCTTTTCTCTTTGCACGGTCAGCTAAATAAAACTTTTTGTAATCCTCTTTCAAATTGGGATGCTCGCTTATAATAAGATCACTGAGCACCTTTTCATCTTTAAGTCCGCTTTGTGTAACCTCGTTTGCACGTTCCGTCATGCTGTCAAAAAGCTGACGTTTGTAGCGATAAAGGGAGTTGTCCTCATCTGGGACATCTTTTAGGGTGTTTTCAATATAATCAATAAAGCTATCCATTCAGAACCTCCTCATTTTCTCTGCAAAATTTGCTCAAATATCGACGCAAAATTCGCCGCTAAAAGTTTTGATATTTATAAGCAAATTTATTAATATTTTAATTAATATTTTAACATATCTTTCTTTTTCTTGCAATTAATATGTTAGTAATTAACTGTCAAACGAAAAATTTTGTTATTTGACTTAAAAACTATATAATTGAAAGAATGAATTTTGCACCATTTTACATTACACAATTTGGCATTGTATTTTTTTACTGTTTTTATTGTACCTGATTTTGAATTGTGGTATCATGACTAAAGTACTTTATAATTCAGAGGAGGAAATTTAGTTGCCTCGAGAACTTAAAATAGCTGTTTCAGCACTGCTTATTTTTTTATCTGTGTTTTTTATGAGCGCTGCACATATACCCATTGAGGACAATCAGGTTTTTGCTGAAAGCGCCGCAGACAGTGAAAATGCAAGTGAAAATTTTTTACTGTCTTCTGAAAGTTTTGAAACTGAAATCTATATTTCTGACGAAGAGCTTGACAATGAAAACATACATCTTGACGCTGAAGAAGTTATCGGCAATCCAGAATTTGTAATGGACGAAGAGGGTAAAAAAGAAGACCCCGAAAATCAGCGTCCTCAGAGTTCTGTAGATACTGTCGGTGACGATACGGTAGATGTAGACACTCCTCCACCTGCTAGTGAACCGGAGGAAAAACCAACTGAAAAGCCCACGGAAAAACCAACAGAAACTCCCACCGAAGGTGAAACCGAAAAACCCACTGAAAAGCCCACGGAGCCTCCCGTGTACAGTGACGGCTGGCATGTAATAGACGGCAAAACCTATCTTTACCAAAATGGAAAGCCTGTCACAGGCTGGCAGGTTATTCAGGGTAAAAAGTATTACTTTGATTCAAAAGGTGCCCTTTCCTCAAAGGTAGGAATAGACGTTTCCTATGCCCAGGGAAATATTGACTGGAAAAAGGTCAAAGCCGCCGGTGTCGATTATGTAATGATTAGAGTAGGATACAGAGGCTATACTTTAGGCGGACTTTACCTTGATTCCAATTTTGTCACAAACATAGAGGGAGCAACAGCGGCAGGACTTGACTGCGGAGTTTACTTCTATTCCCAGGCAATAACCGTTGAGGAAGCCATTCTTGAAGCCGACTTTGTACTTAAAGCAATTAAAGGATATAAACTTACATATCCTGTCGCTTTTGATACAGAAGATGTTGATGACCCTATAGCCCGAACCAAGGGACTTACGGACAAGCAGCGTACAGATTTTGCAATAGCATTTTGTGAGAGAATTAAAAATAACGGCTATTACCCCACAATTTACGCAAGCAAATCCTGGCTTCTTGACGAAATGGAGTTTTCGAGAATTAACGGCAAGTTTGACATCTGGTTGGCAGAATGGAAAGAACAGGCAACATTCCCCTATACATATCAGATGTGGCAGTACACTGAGACGGGAAAAGTAAACGGAATTTCAGGATATGTTGACCTTGACGTTTCACTTTTCGATTACCCGACGTTTATTAAGAAAAACGGATATAATCATTTATAAAAGCAACGGCAGAACCGCTAAAGCGGCTCTGCCGTTTTTATTTTGTTTCTCTTACTTTTCTTCTGCTTTAAAGAATTTTTTCTTCACCTACTCCAATAAAATCAGAAACAGCAGGATTCAGAGATAAAATACGCAAATTTTTTAGACGATTATGACGGATTATATTCCCACATAAAATACTCCAGTTCACCATCAAAATCACAATCCACCGATACTGCCTGAGCATTTCCGTATTTGCTCAGCTGCGCAGGTATACAAATCTGTACAACATAGTTACTGACTCTTTTCATAGTCATATCATCAAATGCGTTGCCAGGCAAATCGAAACGGAAATCAATTCTGCCACCGCTGGTAAATAATTCTTCTGCTTCACATTCTTTCCACACAAAATCTTCTTCGCTTTCGCCTGATTTTAGATTGTGGGCACTCTCATAATATCCTACGAAAATTTTTGCTTTGCTTTCCTGATCGTTATCCGCAAAAACAAAGTCCTGAGAAGAACAGGTTACTTTTTTATTATTCAGAAAAAGAGGTCTGTTTTTAAGTTCATACTGAAAAATCAGCATATATTTTCCGTCATTTCCCTTTTTCTCCACAGATGCAGCACAGCTTTTCACATTCTCCCTGTCTATAACTGTTCGATATTTTAAAGAAGATTCTCCCGATATAATTTCATCTTTACCCTCAATCTTCACTAAGTCGGAAAAACTGTCTGCAAATTTCTCATGCTCGGAAAAATCAAGGTCCAGCTTTAACCCTGTATTCTGCGTAATGACATCAGACGTATCATTTGTTTTAAGTAAACCGTCCACCTCAATTTCTTTATTGGGAGTATAAATAAAAGCAGTAAAAATGCCGAAAATAATCAGCACACAAAAAACACTAATACCAGTAATAAGTACAGATTTTTTCTTCATATAAGTTGTCACCCCATTCTGATAAACAGACGCATATAAAACATCTGTCTTAAAATATTGTCAGGTTCCTCAACTTATTATTCATCATCATTCATTAATTACAGTATATTATTTTTAATAAAAAAGTCAATAAGTTATATTGAATTTAGTTTAAATTTCACAAATCATCCTATTCCTCCATAATTTTTTCTTTCTATTTGGCATAACACACAAAACGCTCCCGTGAGATAATTCCCACGGGAGCGCTCTATTTAAGGAATTATTTTATTCCTCTTTTTTAGGCTCTTCGGAAGAAGGGGATTTTGTATTTTCAAATACAAATCCGCTTTCGTCAGCCTTGCAGACGTAGCTTTCGCCAGCCTTTACCTTGCCCTCAAGCATCTCTTCGGAAAGCTTATCTTCGATCTGAGTCTGAATAGCTCTTCTAAGAGGTCTTGCGCCGTAAACGGGGTCGAAGCCTGCATCGGCAATTTTCTCCGCTGCCGCATCCTCGAAAGTAACGGTAATATCCATACCCTTTACTCTCTCTGAAAGGGTGTTAAGCATTCTTACGGCGATTTCCTTGATTTCCGCTTTCGTAAGCTGATGGAATACGATTATATCATCAACACGGTTGAGGAACTCAGGTCTGAAAGTTCTCTTAAGCTCGCCGAGAACAGTCTCACGGATTTTATCGTCGCTGCGCTCTGCACCGCCTGAGGAGAAACCGAGATCGCTCTTGTTATCCGTAATAAGCTTTGCGCCTACGTTTGAGGTCATGATGATGATGCAGTTCTTGAAGTCAACACGTCTGCCCTGAGAGTCGGTAAGGATACCGTCATCAAGAATCTGAAGCATCATGTTGAATACATCGGGATGAGCCTTTTCGATTTCATCAAAGAGGATTACTGAATATGGTTTACGGCGAACTTTTTCAGTAAGCTGTCCGCCCTCTTCAAATCCAACATATCCGGGAGGTGAACCTACAAGACGGGAAACCGTATGCTTCTCCATATACTCGGACATATCAAGACGAATCATTGCGTTTTCGTCGCCGAACATAGCAGCTGCAAGAGCTTTGCAAAGCTCTGTTTTACCTACGCCGGTAGGTCCGAGGAAGATAAAGGAACCGATGGGCCTCTTGGGATCCTTAAGTCCTACCCTGCTTCTGCGGATTGCTTTTGCCACAGCGGCAACAGCCTCGTGCTGACCGACTATACGCTTATGAAGCTCGTCTTCCAGATGCAGAAGTCTCTGGCTCTCTTCCTGAGTAAGCTGTACTACCGGGATACCCGTCCAGCTGGAAACAATTTCAGCAATTTCAGCAGTGCCGACCTCGCCGGTTGTGCGGGCATTCTTTTCCTGCCAGCTTGATTTTTCAGCCTCATACTTCTCTTTAAGCTCCTTTTCCTCATCTCTGAGGGTTGCGGCACGCTCAAAATCCTGGTTGTTGACGGCGGATTGCTTTTCCTCGCCGATAGCCTTTATCTTATCCTCCATGGCTTTAAGATCCGGAGGAGCTGTAAATGCACTGAGCCTTACACGGGAAGCTGCCTCATCTATAAGGTCGATAGCCTTATCGGGCAGGTATCTATCGGCAATATATCTTGAAGACATCTTAACGGCTGCATAAATAGCATCGTCTGTAATCTTTACCTTGTGGTGAGCCTCATATTTATCCCTAAGTCCTTTAAGGATTTCAATTGCCTCTTCCTCAGTAGGCTCGCCGACAGTTACAGGCTGGAATCTTCTTTCAAGAGCGGCATCCTTTTCAATGTGTTTACGGTACTCGTCAAGAGTAGTTGCACCGATTACCTGAATTTCGCCTCTTGCAAGAGAAGGCTTAAGGATGTTTGCGGCGTCAACTGCACCGTCAGCGGCACCGGCTCCGATAAGTGTATGGATTTCATCTATGAAGAGGATTACGTCACCGGCCTTTTTAACCTCGTCAAGTGCGGTCTTGATTCTCTCTTCAAAATCGCCCCTGTACTTTGTGCCGGCTACCATGCCGGTAAGGTCAAGGGAAATAACCCTTTTATCTTTAAGAAGTTCGGGAACCTCACCCTTTGTTATTTTAAGGGCAAGACCTTCGGCGATTGCGGTTTTACCTACGCCGGGTTCACCGATAAGGCAGGGATTATTCTTAGTACGTCTGCTGAGTATCTGAATAACCCTTTCAATCTCCTTCTGTCTGCCGATAACAGGATCTATAAGGTTCTGCTGAGCCATTTTTGTAAGGTCTCTGCCGAACTGCTCAAGGGTGGGAGTGTTGGTCTTTTCGTTTTTACGTCCAAAGGCTCCGCCGCCTCCCTGAGCTTCTCCTGCGGAATAAGACTTGCTCATATCCTCCATAAGGTCTGAGGCTCTAACTCCAAGCTGGTTAAGGAAGCTTACGGCACAGCTGTTTTCTTCACGAAGCAGCGCAAAGAGAATGTGCTCCGTGCCTACATAGCTGAGTCCTGCTGTTCTGGCAATGGCAATTGAGCTTTCAACAATATTCTTGCTTCTCGGTGTAAAATCACCGGGGGTAAGGTTTGTGGGGCTGCCGATGCCGATTGTCTTTTTAATCAGTTCCTCTATTTTTTCGGCTGTTACGCCTCTTGCTGAAAGAGCTGCACCTGCAACTCCGGTTGTATCCTGTAAAAGACCCATAAGAAGGTGTTCGCTGCCTACATAGGTATGACCCAGATTTTCTGCGGCAACTATTGCTGCGTTAAGAGCGGCATTGGCCTTTTCTGTGAAACCTGTGAATTTGTACATATACATTCCTCCTTATTTGTATATACCTAAAACTTAAATTCTGATTTTAGCCAAGCTTTGTTCTTACAAGCTCTGCTCGGCTGATGTCCCTTTGCTGTGCTTCAGCGTTTTCTCCTTTTGCAAGGATAAGGGCTGCAGGCTGTGCGGCGGAAATAACCTCGCTGATATTTTCCTGTGAAATATCCAGAAGTTTTTCACAAGCGCCAAGCCTTACAAGGGAAATGAGCTCCATAAATTCGTCGCTGCTGAGAACTCTTGAATGTTTAAGCAAACCGTAGGCTCTGAAGATTTTATCCTGTATCTGAGCTGAACCTACCATTTCCTTACGGAGATTGCGTTCACGCTCTACAAGCTGCATGGTGATGGATTTAAGATTATCCATAGCGGCTTTTTCTGAAATTCCCAGAGTTACCTGATTGCTCAGCTGATAGAAATCGCCTTTGGTTTCGCTGCCTTCACCGTAGCTGCCTCTTATTGTAAGACCCAGCTTTGAAACCGTTGAAGCAAGCTTACCTATCTGACCGCAGGCTGTAAGAGCGGGAAGATGAAGCATTACGGAAGCTCTCATACCTGTTCCCAAATTTGTGGGGCACTGGGTAAGATAACCTAAATTCTCATCGAAGGCAAAACCTAATGCAGAATCAAGAAGAGTATCAATTTTATCTGCTGTTTCGTAAGCACCTTCCATATCGAGGCCCGGGGTCATAACCTGAATCCTTACATGGTCCTCTTCGCAAAGCATTATTGAAACGCTTTCATCCTTATTGAGAATAAGGGCTCTGCCTGCTCTTTCAGCGGCAAATTCAGGACTGATAAGATGCTTTTCCGCAAGGGCGACGGCTTCCGTTTCACTTAGGGAATCCATCTTGATGTAGGCAAACTCATCTTTCATATGACTGTTGCCGCCGAAAAGTGCATCACGAACCTTTTCGCAAACCTCTGTTTCTCCCTTTACGTCAAGTCTTGCCGGGAAGGGATATTCATGAAGGTTTCTGGCAAGACGTATTCTTGTACTCATTACAACATCGCTGTTGTTACCTGATGATGTATACCACTTTTTCATAATTTATCCCTCCTGCTCCATTGATTTAATCTGGTCACGAAGCTTTGCAGCTTCCTCAAAGTTCTGGGTTTCAATTGCCTTCTGAAGCTTTCCTTTAAGATCTTCAATCTGTTTTTCAGGTCCAGGAACAACTCCCGCCGGCGATTTGCCGATGTGCTTTGTTCTGCCGTGAATTCTCTGAAGAGAAGGCATCAGCCTGTCTTTGAAAATTCGGTAACAGTCGGCACAGCCTACCTTGCCGGTCTCTGCGATATCACGGAAAGTGGAACCGCATTTTTCACAGCGCAGAGCCGAAGCGGAAGTATCACCTAACAGGCTCTGACCCTGAGAGAAGAGATTTCCGAAGAGTCCGCCAAAGCCGAAATCATCGAAACCTGAGAAAATATCTCCGTAACCGAGTTTTGATGCACAGCGCTGACAAAGATGATATTCAGAAGCGCTGCCGTTTATTATTCTTTTAACATGAGTTGTAGCCTCATTTTTTCCACAGTTTTGACACAACATATATATTACCTCCCGAATGAAAAATAATTTGTTATTTTAAAGTTGTGAGAAGCATCTGCTTGAAAATTGCCGCCCTTGCCTGCTCTTCATACTCTGCAGGAATGTTTTTAAATACATTGGAGCAGGTTGCCGCAGTCATGAGCTTTGCCGCACCCTCTGAAATCATATTCTGATAATACAGATTATAGATATGTGCACGGCAGGTTTTTTCGTCCAGAGTGTTGCCGATATTATTGACAGTATGCATTATAGCCATACCTTTATCGGCTTTTGCTCTTGTAATTTTAATATATCCTCCGCCGCCTCTTCGGCTTTCGACTATATAGCCGTGCTCCGGAGTAAAACGTGAAGAAATTACATAGTTTATCTGGCTCGGTACGCATCCCACCTTTTCCGCAAGCTCGTTGCGCTGAATTTCTGTCTGACCGCTTTCGGACATCATATCCAAAATCAGGTCCGCAATCATATTGCTGAGATTCATCTTCGGCACCTCCTTGTAAATCTATATTTTGACTTTTGTTTAACTTTGACTATCTTTGACCTTTCGACCATTATTATATGCAGATTTTCGCCTTTCGTCAAAGGTCAAAGATAGTCAAAATCAGTTTTAAGCAAACTGAAATATACCGATTTTTAAAATTAGCTGCTTTTTTCTAATTATTTTAAGTTTTTTCTTTGATTTTCTCAAGTTTGCTCGTTTTTCAATATAAAACTAAAAATTTTTTTCAGTAACCACTTTTGACCTTTTGCCATAGTATGTTGATGTAAGAACGAAAGGAGGTCACGACAATGGGATGCAATAACTGCACATGGATAATCCTTCTTATCCTCATTCTCTGCTGCTGCGGCGGCAATGGCGGACTCTTCAGCGGCAACAACAGCGGCTGCGGATGCAGCAACAACAATGACTGCTGCTGCTAACCTCTCCTAAGAAATAGCCCCTGGCCGTAATAACGGCTTGGGGCTATTCGTTGTTATCATAAATTTTCCGTCTGCTCTTGGCCACTGTTTTGAAGCTGCTGCAAATAATTTTGGGTAAGGGATAAAAATTCCTCCCATCTGCCTGTTTCACTAATAATCATAGGACAGTTCTTTTCATTAAAATCATAGTGCTGTTTTACATTTTTTATATTAAGGGAATATTCATTAAGCAAAAACGCCGTCAGCCTCGCTCCGTTATCAAAGGTCTTTTCAAAATCTCCGTCATCGTTTACACAGAGCTCTATACCTATTCCGTTGAGATTTCCTCCGGGGTTTCTGAGCTTATCTCCGGCGTGCCAAGCCACTTCACTATCCGGCACATGATGGTATATCTCATGGTCGTCTACGGTATAATGCCAGGAGGTGCTTCCGTCGCCTCCGTCCTGAAGATAGAGGCTGTGAGCCTGAGCGTTCGCCCCTTCCCTGTGGTTTGCCGTCTCATGGATTACCACATAGCGAATCTTCCGTCTTATTCCCGGCCTGCCACCTGAATTTTCGGGTATATATTCATATGTAACCGGTATACCCATCACATTGTCGGATTCGGGGCGCTCCTTAGTAGGCTTTGAGGTAAGATGTATTATGACAACGGCTGAACCTAATATAAAAAATGAAAGGACAACCAGTATCAAAAACTTTTTGCTGAGTTTTATAACTTTAAAATTATTATTCACCTGTATTCACTCCAAAAAGTCCGCTTCTCAGCAGCGGGCATAGATGCTTTACTCCAAAAGCTCATTTACACTGATATTAGGATTGTGATATCTTCCTCTTTTTTCTGTTTTATTTCCGTATTCTATTGCCTTTTGAGGACACCAGTTGATACATCCCATACAGGAAATGCAGTTTTCGCCCCACTGGGGTTTTCCGTCTTTTAAAGTGATATTCACAAGGGGACAGACCATTGCACAAAGTCCGCAGCCGACGCAATCGGAATTGATGTGCAGCTTCTTATATCCCTTTGAAGCGGTTTTGTTAAAGCCTTTGTGTACAGCCCCAGAAAGCAAAGCGTTAAAGATGCCTTTAGGCTGATTTATGCTCTTTTCATTATCTATAATTTTTTGAATAGTTGAAGAAAGCTTTTTCTCGGCATTTTGCAGCTTTTCATTTTCCTGTTCCTTTGAATCCACATCGCTCAAAGGCAGGTAGTTATTTGGCATAACAAAAAAATCACCGAAATCAAGTGCTAAATCTTTAGACTTAAGTATCTTTTCAAAATCGGTAAGAGTGTTTCCCATAGAATCTCCGCAGTTGGCAACTGCAAAAACATAGGACGGTCTACCACTGAATTTCAAGTTTCTTATAAAGCTCTCCATAATAAACGGACAGCCCCAGGCATATACGGGAAAGATAAAGCCGATTTTTTCGCCCTCAAAATTATATTCCTCTCCCTTGTCCAAAAGACGCTTATTGACATTAACTATTTCAAGTTCTGCTCTTTCTCCGATTTTAAGAGCCAGATATTTAGAATTACCTGTTGCCGAAAATACAAAAATTTTTCCTTTCAAAACGTGTTCCTCCTGCCTAAATGAATTTTTTTAAATATGAAATTGCATTTTAAAAATTATCTTTATAAATCCCTGTGCATACAAAAGTTACAGAATGAATATAACACAAATTTTCCCCAAAAAGACGTTGAAAACTTTTGTAAAGGCTTACACCTTTAGTGTGTGGAAAACTTTGTGGATAATGTGAAAAATCCCGATTCTTACGTTTTAAAAAACAGGTTTTTCACTTTTTAACGTAAAGACTTCAACTTTACTTCACAATATCTTCCACATTTCCCACCGAATTTTCCTCTGAATATTCAATTTGCATATACATAGTACGTCATTTTGAAAATGGTTGTCAAGTATATTTTTTCCTTCATTTTCCAATTTTTTCGATAAAAAAACTCATGTCTTAACCACTGCTTTAATTAAGAATGGGTTACATAAAATGAATAAAACTGAATTAAAATCATATAGAAATGCAAAAAAGCGACAGATTAATTTCATCTGCCGCAAATTTATAAAAATTTGTATCCTGATTATTCTATTCCTTTAAACTGTTCCATCTCTTCTTTATCAACCCTAATCTGTGCGTCTTTAAGAAGCTTTACGTCACGGCGGCTGACAGTTACAGGCGCTGCATCGGGACGGTCAAAAAGTCTTACCTTTAAAATTCCGGTAAGAAGATTTACATCTACAACCGTTCCTCTGCCATCAGCAGTTTCTACAGTTGCACCCTGCTTGGGAGTTATTTTGAGAAGATGCTCATAGGCGTCCTGCTCATATTTAAGACAGCACATAAGTCTTCCGCAGGTTCCGCTTATTTTTACGGGATTTAGGGACAAGCCCTGTTCCTTTGCCATTTTAATTGATACCGGCTGAAACTCGCCTAAAAATGTACTGCAGCAAAAGGGTCTGCCGCACATTCCGAGGCCGCCCAGCATTTTGGATTCATCTCTTACTCCAATTTGCCTGAGCTCAATTCTTGTGCGGAACACACTTGCCAGATCTTTTACAAGCTCTCTGAAATCAACTCTGCCGTCGGCAGTAAAGTAAAAGAGGATTTTGCTGTTGTCAAAGGTGTATTCAACGTCTACAAGATGCATTTCAAGGCCGTGATTTGCTATTTTTTTAAGGCATATATCAAAGGCCTCTTTTTCTTTTTTCTTGTTTTCTTCAACAGTTTTAAGGTCCTCCGCCGTAGCTTCCCTTATTATCATCTTAAGGGGATGCACAATTTCCTCGTCATCCACTATTCTGTTATCCATGGCGACTTCGCCGCACTCAATTCCTCGTGCGGTTTCAACTATAACTCTGTCGCCTTTTTTAAGATTTACTCCGTCGGGGTCAAAATAATAAACCTTGCCGACCTCCTTAA
>CAUDRD010000014.1 GCA_958451705.1 uncultured Oscillospiraceae bacterium | reverse complement strand
CCGTCCTCACCCTCGGACTCCCAGCAATATGCCTTATCACTGCCGTAAGCACGGCTCTTTACAGTTACCTTATCGCTTACCATAAATGCTGAATAGAAGCCTACGCCGAACTGGCCGATAATATCTACATTCTCGGCACTGTTTTCTTCCCCTGCGTGCTCCTTCTTAAACTGGAGAGAACCGCTCTTTGCAATTACGCCTAAGTTATCCTCAAGGGCCTGCTTATCCATGCCTATACCGTTATCAGAAACAGTAAGGGTACGGTTTTCTTTATCGGCTGTGATTTTAATTGCAAAATCATCCCTGGTCATGCCCACGTTTTCATCGGTTAAGGCAAGGTAGCAGAGCTTGTCCTCTGCATCGCTGGCGTTGGAAATAAGCTCTCTGAGAAAGATTTCACGGTTTGTATATATGGAGTGAATCATCAAATCCAACAGACGCTTTGATTCCGCCTTAAACTGTTGTTTTTCCATTGTGATGTCCCCTTTGTAAATATAAATTAGCACTCTCGTTCTTTGAGTGCTAATTTATCATACAACTATTTTCACTCTATTTCAATTAACAAATTGTAAATATTGGAAGTGATTTTATAATAAAATAATCTTACGGCATAAAAATACGGTGCCTTCAAAAGAAAGCACCGTACTTTTTTATTATTCGTCGTCAAGTTTGAGAACAGCCATAAACGCCTCCTGGGGAACCTCAACGGTTCCGAAGTGACGCATACGTTTTTTACCTTCCTTCTGTTTTTCAAGAAGCTTTTTCTTTCTGGTAATATCGCCGCCGTAACACTTTGCAAGAACATCCTTACGCATTGCCTTTACGGTTTCTCGTGCAATAACCTTACCGCCAACTGCAAGCTGTATTGGAATTTCAAACATCTGGCGTGGAATATTTTCCTTAAGCTTTTCGGCAATTTTTCTCGCCCTGGAATAAGCCTTATCCGCATGGATAATAAAGGAAAGGGCGTCCACAATATCGCCGTTAAGCAGTACGTCAAGCTTTACAAGCTGCGAACGGCTGTACTGGTCAATTTCATAGTCGAAAGAGGCATATCCCCTTGTTCTCGACTTAAGAACATCGAAAAAGTCATAGATGATTTCATTAAGGGGAAGCTCATAGTGTATATCCACTCTGTCGGGAGCAAGATAGGTCATATCTTTAAATATGCCTCGTCTGTCCTGACAAAGGTCCATTATAGCCCCTACATAATCCGGCGGAGCGTAAATATGAGCGTTGGTCATAGGCTCCTCACAGTAGTCGATAACTGCCGGGTCGGGATAATGGGTCGGGTTATCCACGTTTACAACGCTGCCGTCGGTGAGATGAACACGGTAGACAACGCTGGGAATTGTGGTAACAAGGTCAAGATTATATTCCCTTTCAAGACGCTCCTGAATTATTTCAAGGTGGAGAAGTCCCAAAAATCCGCATCTGAAACCGAAGCCCAAGGCTCCGGAGGTTTCAGGCTCATAAGAAAGGGAAGCGTCATTAAGCTGAAGCTTTTCCAAAGCGTCACGAAGATTTTCGTAATCGGCTCCATCGGCAGGATAAACTCCGCAGAAAACCATGGGGTTTACCTGACGGTATCCGGGAAGAGGCTCCGAGGCAGGATTTGTGGCAAGGGTTACGGTATCGCCGACTCTTGCGTCGCTGACTGTCTTAATTGAAGCGGTGATGTATCCTACGTCTCCCGCTCTCAGCTCGTCCATAGGCTCCATGCTTGTAGCTCTCATGCAGCCAACCTCTACAACGGTAAACTGTGCTCCCGTAGCCATCATGCGCATTGTATCTCCGGCCTTTATCTTGCCGTCCTTAATTCGGACATATACTATAACGCCTCTATAGCTGTCATATACGGAGTCAAATACAAGGGCTTTAAGGGGTTTTTCGTCGTCGCCCTCAGGAGCCGGTATATCGGAAACTATTCTTTCGAGAACCTGTTCGATATTCTCTCCCGTTTTAGCCGAAACTCTTGGTGCATCCAAACAGGGTATTCCTATAATATCCTCAACCTCATGGGCTACTCTTTCAGGGTCCGCCGCAGGAAGGTCGATTTTATTTATTACGGGAACTATTTCAAGGTCGTGGTCAAGGGCAAGGTAAGTGTTTGCCAAAGTCTGTGCCTCAATGCCCTGAGAAGCATCTATAATAAGCACTGCTCCCTCACAGGCCGCAAGTGACCTTGATACCTCATAGTTAAAGTCAACGTGACCGGGAGTGTCAATAAGGTTAAGCTCGTATTCTTCCCCATCTTTAGCTTTGTAATCAAGCTTTACCGCATGGGCTTTAATTGTGATTCCACGCTCTCTCTCAAGATCCATATTGTCAAGGAGCTGAGCCGTCATATCCCTTAAGGCTACGGAATTTGTCACTTCAAGAAGTCTGTCCGCCAAAGTGGATTTTCCGTGGTCTATATGGGCGATTATTGAAAAATTTCTGATATTGCTTCTGGGTATTGCCAAAACCATTCACCTCTGAATATCAATTATACCTACGAAGTACTTAAAAAGTACGCTATTGCAAAAAATTACATAATATATTTATTTTATCATAAACCTCTTAATTTGTGCAAGAAAAAGAAAAAGGCCTCCCTTAAAACTTAAATAAACTTTTACTTAGATAATTTCAGTTATAATTGATTTCGTAAATTTGTACGACATAAAATATCATTGTTTTTAAAAAAGCTATGGTAAATAGTCTTAAAATTGTGTATAATTACACAAAGGCATTATTCTTTTACATATTAAAGGAGGTTTAATCTATGAGTAAATTTTGTAATGTCTGCGGCAATCAGTTAGATGACAACGCACTTTTCTGTACGGTATGCGGAGCTAAATTATCGGAACCACAGCCTCAGCCTCAGTCCACAGTACCGCCTCAGCAGCAGCCTTTTGACAACTACGATATGCAGGCCGATATAGCTGCCAATAAAAATCTTGCCGCAGTAGGATACATAGGCATGATTGTCATCTCTCTTGTCGCAGCCCCCAATTCAAGGTTCATCCGTTTCCACGCTAACCAGGCCCTTCTTTTATGGCTGTTCACGCTTCTCTCGGTAATTCCTGTTTTAGGATGGATATGGGGAGTTTTCTGCTTAATATGCCTCATTATGGGTATTATGAACGCAATCAACGGTGAATTTAAAGAGCTTCCCCTTATAGGAAAATTCAGAATTATAAATTAACTGAAACCAAAACGCTCAATCAAAAGCGGCGCATTATACGCCGCTTTTTTTGCTGCAATTAAGCAGTTACCTGCATCTGCCTTTTCCTCATTCTGAGCCAGTTAACAAAGCCGTAAATATCATTTACCAAAAACATGATAAAGCATACTGTTACGGAGATATAGGAAACATCCGTCAACGAGGCTAAAACCCAAAGCACAATGAGCACTATGTCGTTGGCTGCATATGCAAGGGCAAAATACGGGCTCCTTCTGAAAGTAAGATAAACGGCTATAAAGCTGGTGGCAACCGACAAGGTGCTCGGAAGCAAGTTTGCCGTATTGAAGAATTTTAAAATAAAATAGAAAACCGCTGTCACTGCCGCTGTAAGAACAAGCATAAAAATGATTTCGGCAAACTTTAAATCGTTTACCTTTACCTCAGATTTGTTTCCCTTATAAGGATTTTTAATCCATGAAACAAAAGCGAAAACCGCCATAGGCGCAGTCATACCCAGATATGTTATCATCTCCCCGTAATAGGCGAACGTAAAGGAGATTATGCCGTAAATAACGCTGAAGGCAACAATTAAAATCTGACCCAAAGGATTGCCTTTGGCGCAAAAAATCAGGGAGGTTGCACCGATAACAGAGGCGGAGAGGGTTAAATAATTTTCTCTGTCAAAGGCAAAAAACGAAACTAAAATAACCAGTACCGACATTGACCAAAGCAGTATTTCGCCTTTTGAAAAATAATTTATTGCAGATTTTATTTTAAACATAGTAAAACCTCCAAAAAAATAAACACCCGCACACATCTTCAAAGACCTAACGATGTGCAAACGGATGCTATTGCATCTGCTACCCGGTGGCAGCTAACTGCTAAAGAATACTATACCTTGACCGCAAAATCAATATCTTTTTAAAATTTAATAATAAAATTTTGTCTGTAAACTTTATGTGTTCAGCATATTTTCTTTTTTTCGGCAAAGAATAATTACAAATTTAAGTGTTCTAATATAGAAAAAGCTGCTGTTTCTTCTTATAGAGGCAGCTTTGGGAAGGTAAGTGCTGAACAGATGATTTTTTTTAAGGCTTTTCTCATAGGAGGTTTAATCTGCGGCATAGGACAGATTTTAATTGACCGCACAAATCTCACCCCCGCAAAAATACTGGTTTCATTCGTGGTGGCCGGAGTTATCCTTGGAGGGATAGGTTTATACGAACCGATAGTTAACTGGTCCGGTGCAGGAGCCCTTACCCCCCTTACAGGATTCGGCAGTCTTCTTGCCCAGGGCACAAAAGAAGCCGTTGCCGAAAAAGGTCTTTCAGGCGTTCTGACGGGCCCCCTAACAGCGGGAGCCGCAGGAATCACCGCCGCTATGATCGGAGGCCTTGCGGTATCCCTTGTCACAAAGCCCAAGGATAAATAAAAACAGCGTCTTACAGGATTTTTTAAAGCTGTAAGGCGCTGTTCCTTTAACTGTATTAACCTTAAAATGGATTAAAATTTAGCGTGAAGAAATACAAGAGCTTCGTTATAATTCACCTTTCCGATTTCAGCCAGTACAAAGGCGTCTCCATCCTCGTTTACGGCTATACTGGAATATCCTGCCGCTCCAGAATACAAAAGCTTTTTACTCCAGCTTTTTCCGTCGTCAAAGCTTACTGCGGCAGTAAGTCCCCGTCTCGTTGTAAAGGAATCGGGATAGGAAATGCAGAAAAATTCACCGGCTCTGTCAAGGGAAGTCATACATATTGGTGTGCGAAGCTTAGTTTCAAACATAGTTTCGTACCAGCTTTCGCCTCCGTTGGAGGAATATGAAAGGCGCTGGAACTGCTTTGGATGATACATTGTGCAAAGAGTGTTTTCACGCACTACCATTACAATATTGCCGTTTTGAAGCTCGGCCGCTTCACACTCGTTGCCGGAACCGGCTTTTTCGCCTCTCTGCCAGTGTTTTCCGCTGTCGTCACTGTAAAGGACAAAGGACTCTCCGTCGTTACTTGCGGGAATTACAAGACGACCCGCCTTTTCGCCATTTTTAATCTGAACGCCTTTGCCGGGGCCAACCATAAGTGTATCCTTACGCACTCCGTCGGAGCCGGATTTGACTTTACCCTGAAGCTTCGGAAGAGAAATGTTTTTCTTATCCTCCCAGTGGAACTCATAATCGGAAGTGAGAGTTCCTCTGTAGCAGTAGGTATCGTAGTTAAAGCCGCTTTCCTCAGTGGCGGTCATAAGGACAAAATCAATAAGACCGGTTTTTTCATCGGCAACGGGAGTAGGATTTCCGTATTTGCCGACTTTATCTCCGTATGTAAAGAGAACTTTAAGAGGAGTCCAGGTTTTTCCGTTATCTGATGAAAATTTGCAGACTATATCTACAACTCCCGTGTCACGGGCTGAATTTTTTCTTCCCTCGGCGCAGGCCATAAGCACATCGGAAGTAAAGTTTTTATCCCTTATGTTGAGAAAATCTTTTTTAAGCCTTACAAGGGAAGGAAGACGGAAAGTGGAATATCCTCCCTCTCCGTTTTCAAAAATAAAAAGAGGTTCTTCTTTGAGATTTTGAAATTTCTGCCAGCCCTGCGTCTTTGCCCAGATAAGTCCCCAAACCATGACGCAGAAAAGCCCAAGGGAAGAGGCAAAGGAAACAGGCGCAAAGGAAGAGGAAAAAGAACAGATAACATTTGCAACAAGAGTGAGTACTGCGCCGGCAATCATTATTATTGTGCCCTCGGTTGTAAGGGCAAGGGGCTGAAAGAGGTCGGCTATAAGTCCCTTATAGATAAGGAAAGCAAGCAAAAGAACGCTTAAAGCAGTCGCAAAGGCGGAAAAAATTCTAAAATCGTTTCCTATCCAGAATATACCTGCGTATACTGCCGGGAATACCAAAAGAGCTATACATGAAATTATTGAAAACTTAGCAGTACTGAAAAACAATCCATGATTTACTCTTATAAACAAAATAAGACCGGCAGTAAAAAGAAGATAGAAAACTCCCGATAAAACAGCCGCAAAAACCATTTAATTCGCCTCCGTATAATTTTAAATTATATGCGTAAAGTGCAGCGTAAATTTTAAAATTCTATTTCGTCCGCTGCACATTCTGCATTTTTCAGCTTTTTTAAAAATCCCGCCGGAGTTTTATTCGGCGGGTATTTTAATAAGATTATAATTTTACAGCTTCTTTTTCAAAGCGGTAAAGCAATATATTATCCCGAAGCACACCAACTGATAAATAAGCAGAGAGTAGGTCTGAAGCTGGTGAAAACCGGAAATAAAAGCCAAAAGTGCGGTAAGCCCCACACCGAAAGCCGAAAGGCCCGACTGCACCGCAGACACTATACCCTCGCTGTAATAAAGACCCGCTGCGGCGTTTACTGCGGCAAGCATTGATTTTACGCTTCCGTTATGAATAATTTTAGCCTCGGCGTTTCTCTTTTTCATTCGCTCCTTGCGGTACATTTCTCCGGCAACGGCGCTGATTATCTTTACGGCGTTTTTATGAAGCCCGAAGAAGTTTGAAATAAGCTCTTCGGTAATATTAGCGTCGGAAGTTCTGACAAGGACGCTTATGCCCTTGCTTTCCATAAGCTTTAACGAAGCTTTTATTCCCGGATTAGCTTTGTATCCCACAACAAACATGGCCGCTATTTTGCCCGAAACGGCAAGGTACATAATCTGGCGGTTATCGTGCCTGTATTTAAGCTCGCTTTCTCTGCCCGGAGCCTCTACGTTATGATTTATAAGCAAATCTCTGTTGCCCACAAGCACACGTCTGCCGTGTATCCAAGCGGAAAGACCAAGTTTATCCTCATACACAAGATTTTCAACGGGCGGCAAAATTTCACGCTTACCTAAAATCACACGGTCAAAGACCTCTCCGCTAGGGCCTCCCGCCTTTATGACGATTGCCGCTGTGTCCAAAATTGCATCGTCAACACGCATACCGTTATAAGTTTTTATTCCGTAAATGGTACATCCGCCTTCGCTGAATATATCGGAGGAATCGAGAACAACGGCGTTTACGTCGCCGCACTCTCCCACAGCCTTATGGCCTGAGATCATGGCTCCCATACGGACAAGCTTTGAATCGGCCTTTTCCAAAGGCAGATTGGAAGCGATAAGAGCGCAGGAGGGCATTCCCACACAGACAGCGGCAGCGAAAAGTGAAGCTCCGCCGAAATAATCGGACTTTACTACGCCGTAAACAATTCCCACAACAAGGCTGAGAAGGAAAAATACGGGCATCATTACTTTTGAATATTTATTTGCAGGGTCCGCAGCATATGTATTTTCGATGAATTTTGACGGGAATCTTATGGGGATTGAGCAGCGGATATCGGGATCTCCCAGCAAAAGTCCTCTGCCAACCTCAAAAGCGGTCTCTTTATCATCAATTTCCTGAATACTGTATTTCTTTCTTAAAGGGGCAAGAAAGCGTAAGTTCTTGTACGCCCTTTCAGCTACAAGATAATGACCGGCAAGGTTAAACACTACAACAATTGCAGCAAGGCATCCGTAAAGGGGAATCATATCACCGTAATGAACGCCAAAAGCCCAAATTCCCTGAATTGCCGCCGCTAAAAGTGCCGCCGTAACAGCAGTATCTGCATTGGGTTTTCCCTTTATGAGATTTTCGGCTCCCCTGATTGCGGAAATTCCTCCGCCAATTACAGCGGCGCAGACTACGGCAAGGTTAAAAGTCGTAAGCATCTGTACTCCCGCAGGTCCGCTGGATGAACCTGTTAAGGAAAACAGCAGATACATAATTACAAAAAACAGGCATAAAGCCATCTCCCACAAAGGACGTATCATCTCTTTGCGAAGTACTGCGGCTACCTTGGGAGTATCGGAGGCTTTGCGAAGTTCTGTTTCGTCATATTCCTCCTCTTTTTTCTCCTTTGGCTTTTCCGTTTTTACTTTAGAAGGCTTTTCCGCTTTCGCTGATTTTTCAGCCTTCTTAGCCGCCTTTTTTTCGAAATGTGAAGATTTTTCGCCGTCATCCTCATTTTCATCTATTTCTTCAATTTCCTCGTCGTCTTCAATATCGGCAAGATCTTCTATTCCGAAAATTTTGAAGCCCTTAACTTTTTCTCGTCTTTTCTTTTTAAGAGCGGCTTCCGCTTCTTCCTCATCTATTTTTTCCACCCAGTCGTCACCGGCGTTTTCAAAGGCGTCAAAGCGTATCTGCCCCTCAATCTCCTTTTGCTCCGGAATTTTCTCCACAGCTTTGGGACGGATAAAGCCGCTTTGCTTTGTCTTTTCGCTGTTGTCGGCTTCTTCGGCGGTGATAATAGTCGGAAGAGGAGCTAAATCCGCCGTTGCAGACATGGAACTGCGTTTTGTGACTATTCCCGGGCGCTCTATCATTTCTGGCTTTCTGCTTTCAAATTTTTTCTGAAAATCCGCAGTGCGTTCTATTTTCTGAACAGGACGGTTTATGAACCTTCTTCTGTATTCATCTGTCTCTATAGTACCGCCTGCGCCCACTATGGTCTTTGAGTTTTTAAAGGCGCTGCCCGCATACTCGCTTTCACTGAGCCCGCCTAAAGTCTTTGTCTTTTCAGGTATTTCACGACCTTTTGTCTCTTCCTGTTTTTTCTCTGTTTCAGAAGCCGGCTTTTCCCCCGCCGCCTCAAGGAGCTCGTCGGTTATTATATCGCTGACTTCTATGCGCTTTCTCGGCTCCAGAAGCTTATCAATATCCTCCATGGATCTTGATGGAAAAGCTTCTTCACCGATATCGTCATCTATTTTGCCATCCCTTGCAGCACGAACCTCCGCAAGGATTTTATCTATTGAAAAATCGGAATCGTATCCGTTATTTTTTTCGCCGTTCAATTAAGGCACCCCCTTACAGCCGCTGTTTTGCCACCTCGTACATCAAAATCCCGGCCGCTACGGAAGCGTTGAGAGAGTTTATTTTACCTCTCATGGGCAGGGACACAATTACGTCGCATTTTGACTTTACCAGTCTGCCTATTCCCGCTCCCTCGGAACCGATTACAAGAGCCGTTGCACTTTTTCCGAAGGAGACCTTATTCCAGGGCTCTCCGTCCATATCAGCGCCGTAAAACCATACTCCTCTTTTTTTAAGTTCATCTATGGTGCCGGGCAAATTGCTCACTCTCGCAACGGGAACATATTCGAGAGCTCCCGCCGCAGTTTTTGAAACTGCAAAACTCAGCGATGCGCTTCTCCTTTTGGGAATTATAACCCCGTGGGCTCCCGCAGCTTCCGCAGTTCTTATAATTGCACCTAAATTATGAGGGTCCTCTATTTCATCACACACTATAATAAAAGGCTCCTCATCCCTTGACTTTGCAAGATTAAATATATCCTCAATTGTCGAATATTCATATGCTGCTATAAAAGCGGCCACTCCCTGATGATTTCCGCCTGAGCAGATTTTATCAAGCTTTCTGCGGTCAACCTCTTTTATTACAACGCCTTTTTCACGGCACTGGGCTATCATTTTTCCCACTGAACCGCCGCGCTCTCCCGCAGCCACCATAAGTGTATCTATCTCTCTTCCCGCACGAATTGCCTCGGCAACTGCATTGCGTCCTATAACAAGATTTGGGTTTTCTTTTCCGCTGAAATTATCCATTAATATATCCTCCGGGTATGTCTGCCAAAATAACCTTAAAATCGTACAGATATTGCTATATTTATTAGAGTATACCATATTTTGCGTAAAAATAACAGAAAAATATATATCAAAATAAAAATCCGTATAAATAAAAATAATGTGGGTTTCTTTGCCGCAGCGATACCACAAAACGGAGGATAATAAAGCATAAAAGAAAGCGCCCCGCATCTTTTTGCGAAGCGCTTTATGATAATCATATTTCCATTATAAATTGTATAATACAGATTTTATTCAACTGTAACGCTCTTTGCCAAATTTCTCGGCTTATCCACGTCAAGACCTTTGGCACAGCTTACATAATATGCCAAAAGCTGAAGAGGAATTACGGAAAGACTTACGGCAAAGTTGGGGTCCGTTTTAGGTACATAAACCGTAAATCCGGCAGTGTCCTCAATACTGTAATTGCCGTATACGGTAAGTCCCATGAGAAACGCTCCCCTGCTTTTAGCCTCTACTAAATTTGAAACAGTCTTTTCATAGAGCTCAGGCTGAGTGAGCACACCTACAACCAAAGTGCCTTCCTCTACCAGAGAAATGGGACCGTGTTTAAGTTCTCCCGCTGCAAAGGCCTCTGAATGGATATAGCTTATCTCCTTGAATTTGAGACTGCCCTCAAGAGCCACGGCATAATCGAGACCTCTTCCGATGAAAAACGCATCATGGGCATTGGCGTATTTGCTGGCGAACCACTGAATACGCTCCTTATCCGACAGAGTTTTTTCTATTTTGTCGGGGAGAGTCTGAAGCTCTTCCACTAATTCGCCGCAGCGTTCCTCACTTAAAATACCTCTCTTTTCTCCAAAGGCAATTGCCATAAGGTAACAGGCTGCAAGCTGGGTGCTGTAAGCCTTGGTAGTCGCAACTGCGATTTCGGGTCCCGCCCAGGTGTAAAGAGTTGCATCTGCCTCCCTGGCAATTGAGGAACCAACAACGTTTACGATTCCCACAGTTTTTACGCCCTTCTCTTTGCAAAGACGCAGCGCCGCAAGGGTATCGGCCGTCTCGCCGCTTTGGCTGATAATAAGCGCTAAGGAATCCGGCTCCAGCACTGGGTTTCGGTAGCGGAATTCGCTTGCCACATCAACCTCCACGGGAATACGGGCTAAATTTTCAAATACATACCGTGCCGCTACTCCCACATGATACGCCGAACCGCAGCCTATAATGTATATCCGCTTTATTTCTTTTATAACATCATCATCAAGTGAAAGCTCGCTTAAATCAACATGGCCGTCCTTTATCCTCGGGCTTATGGTATCTCTAACTGCCGCAGGCTGCTCATGGATTTCCTTCATCATGAAATGCTCATAGCCGCCTTTTTCCGCCGCTTCGGCATCCCACTCAATAGTTGTAGCCGTCTTTTCCACCGGTTCGCCGTCTATACTGAAAAACTCAATGGAATCAGCAGTAAGACGTGCAATTTCAAGGTTGTCGATATAGTAAACCGTACGGGTGTATTTAAGCAGAGCCGGAACGTCGGAAGCTATAAGATTACCGCTTTCTGACTGTCCAACAATAAGTGGGCTGTCTTTTCGCACAGCATATACAACCCCGGGCTGATCCTCAAATAAAACGCCTAAAGCATAAGAACCGCGCACATGCATCATCATGCGTGTAATAGCGGCAATAGGGTCACCTGACGCTTTCCCGTTATAATAGTAGTTGATCATCTGTACTACTACTTCTGTATCTGTCTGGGAGGCAAAGGTGTAGCCCCTGTTTATCATTTTCTCTTTAAGCTCTTGATAGTTTTCAATTATTCCGTTATGTACAACTGCAATTTTTTTGTCTTTGCTGTAATGAGGGTGAGCATTGGCCACTGAAGGCTCTCCATGGGTTGCCCAACGTGTATGGCCGATACCGCATTCGCCTTCAACGGCTTTGCCGTTATCCGTCATTTCGCTGAGAACTCTCAGACGTCCCTTCGCCTTTACTACCTCTATTTTTCCAAGCTGATTCTGTACCGCCAATCCCGCCGAATCGTATCCTCTGTACTCCAGCTTTGCCAGACCGTCCAATAAAACAGGCGCAGCCTGAACATGACCGGTAAATCCAACTATTCCACACATAGGCGTTTCCTCCGTTATTGTTGTCGTAATATTCACGATTCCGTAAATGCATTCAATCAATACGCTGCATTTTTAATAGGCAAAACACACCGTATTACACATCCGCCTCAAAGAAGCAGAACTGTAAACACCTCACTGTTTATATTCGACTTTGTTATCACTAAATTTTTTCAATTGGAATCGTGTACCGGCTAAGAATACCACGAATTTTCTTTTAGAGCAAGTTAAATAACAACTTTAATGCGGTTTTACCGAAAATTTTATGCATATTAAAATTATTGAACTAAATCAAGTGAGGTTTATTAATTCATTTAAATAAATCGCATTTTAACAATTATATATCCTTATATATATGCAATTTTTCCCTATAAAATAATCCTTTCCGGCTGTTTTTATTGCGCACATCGGAAAATAAAACTATAAAAAAGACCTGAGCAGCCGTTGATTGGGCTCTCAGGTCTTTTGCATTTCTTAGAATTTTCTTGCAGCTAAAAAAGGAACATGCTAGCAAGGCCGAAGTAAATAATCAGCGTTACGGCATCGACAATTGTGGTAATCATTGGTCCAGCCATAAGAGCCGGGTCCAAATGGACAAGCTTTGCAAGGATAGGAAGGGTGCATCCGATTGCCTTTGCAACTACAACGGCAAAGAACATTGCTCCGCTTACAACAAGGAATACGGAAAGTCCTCCGGCGCTTCCTACAACGAACATACGGGCAATATTTGCAGCGGCAAGTATTCCGCCGCAGATAAGGCTGACACGGAACTCTTTCCACAGAACTTTAAAATAATCCTTAATTTCGATTTCACCAAGGGCAAGTCCTCTGATAACAAGAGTTGAAGTCTGGTTACCTGAATTTCCGCCTGTATCCATAAGCATGGGTATACAGGCGGTAAGACCTGCTATGGCAGAAAGCATATTTTCATAGTTTTCTATTATCTTGCCGGTAAAGGTTGCAGAAACCATCAGTATAAGCAGCCATATAATTCTGTTCTTTGCAAGGGTGAAAACTCCCGTTTTAAGATATTCATTATCCGACGGATGAAGAAGAGCCATCTTTTCAAGGTCCTCGGTGTTCTCCTCTTCGATGATATCAACGATATCGTCGATAGTGATAATGCCTACAAGTCTTTTTTCGTTATCTACAACAGGCACGCTCAAAAGGTCGTATTTACGGGCAATATCGGCAACCTCTTCCTGGTCCTCAAGAGTATTGACGTAAATAAGCTGCTCGTCGTCATCCATTATGTCCCTTACCTTATCGGTTCCCTTGCTCAAAATAAGACGTCTTAACGGAATTGTACCTATAAGCTTGCGGTTATCGTTTATACAGTAGCAGGTATAAATTGTCTCTTTATCGACTCCGGTTTCACGGATAACCTTAATTGCCTCGTCAACAGTGAGTCTGTCGTGAAGCTCTACCATCTCTATTGTCATTATGCTTCCTGCAGAATTTTCAGGATACTGAAGGAAGCTGTTAATGAGGGCTCTCGTCTGATTATCAGTATGAGCCAAAACCCTCTTAACTACATTTGCGGGAACTTCTTCAAGAAAATCAACAGCATCGTCAAGATAAAGATCGTCCACAAGTGAGGTAAGCTCCTTATCCGTCGCTGCATTTACTATATGGGTCTGGTTTTCCGAATCAAGGTAGGAAAACACATCCGCCGAAATATCCTTGGGTAATATACGGAAAATAAGCATCATTTTTTCCGGCTCGTTTTCCTCAAGAAATTCCGCAATGTCTACAACATTCATTTCGCAGAGTCTGCTTCTCAGCTGGGCAAGCTTGTTTTCACTAAGCAAAGTGAAAAGCTCGTCAAACGCTTTTGTCTCCATAAATAAAAAACACCTCTTTCCCGGCTTTAAAAGTGCAGGGAAAGAGGCCGTTTGTTTTTACCTTAAAAATTACAAACAGAGAACAGGCTTTCCTTTACACTTTTTACGCCGCACAATCGCACGGGTACAGTGGCATTGC
>CAUDRD010000013.1 GCA_958451705.1 uncultured Oscillospiraceae bacterium | reverse complement strand
GCATTTCTTTTTAGCCTGCCAAATGGCTTCCGCTGTTTTTACTCCGCATTTTTTTGCCAGCTCGTTTTTGGCAAGAACTATTCCGTGCCGTTCCTCCTTTGAGCCGCATACTGCAACGGGTACCTTTTTAAGCTCCGGCGCATAAAAGCATTCCACCGAAGCGAAAAAGTTGTTAAGGTCGCAGTGGAGTATTGTTCGGTTTTTCATAAAATCACCTCGAACATTTGTTCGTAAAGATGATATCATATTTTTCGGAAAAAGTAAACTGTCAATATATTGGCAAAAATATGAGGAGATTGTCGAAAAACCTAAAATTCAGCACTAAACAACGTGTCCCTTGTGTAAAGGGATACGTCAGGGTAATGCCGTGGCAGAGTGATTGTATAGAATATCATTATTAATACAAGGCTTTTTCATGTTGTACTCAATACCGTTTAATTTAACTGAACATCATATATTATAACTATAAGGTGATTTTATAGACAAAATGTCAACTTTTTCTACAGGCTGAAAAAATATTGTTTTATTTTCAAAACAAAAAATAACGGGTGAATTTTGTAAATATTGATATGATATATTATTAACAATCAGGGGGCTGTATTATTGACAGTAAAGATTTTACTGTGATAAAATTTATATATAGACCACTGTTAATTTTCGTAAAAGTGTCAAGCTTTACTTTAACACAAAATGGAGAGGGATAAGAGTTTGCGGCTTATTCTCCTTGGTTCCGGCGTCGCCACGGAGGGCTTTGCAGTGGTTTAAAGGCGGCAGAACGGAGAGTAAAAAATATGAAGAAAAGAGTTATAGCACTAATTTTAGCGGTGGTTTTAACGCTGCCCATGTTCGGTTTTTCGGCATCTGCAAGCTCAGTCAGTGCTTACTGTCTCCAGCAGGATACTTCTGTAACCTGTATTAAGGATACAAACTTTTGGGGTTCCGGCAAAATTTTGTTTTATCCCAATGAACTTGCGGAAAGCGATAAGGAATATCCTGTAATTGTATGGGCAAACGGTACAGGCTGTATTACGCAGCTTTATTTCAGTTTACTTAAAAAGTTCGCTGCGGCAGGTTATATAGTTGCGGCTGATACCACTGTAATGAGCGCCGATGGAACAGCTCAGTCAGATACTGTGGATTATATTCTCGAAAAGAACAACGACCCGACAAGCGTGTTTTACGGAAAAGTGGACGTAGAAAATATCGCCGCTGCGGGACATTCACAGGGCGGAAGAAGCGCTGTAAATGCAGGAGCGGCAGACAGCAGAATAAAATGCGTTCTTTCTATTGCCGGTTCCAATTTTAAATATGAAGCTGCAAAGCTCAGCAAGCCTGTATTTTTCATGACAGGCACTTTGGATTTAATGGTTTTATCCTCAATGTGGGTAAAGCCCGCCTATGAAGCGGTAATGGGTCAGGCGGTTTATGCCTCCCTTAAAGGCGGAGTACATACAACCTGCATTTTTGCTCCCGACAAGATTTCAGCTTATGCTATAGCCTGGTTTGACGCAAACCTTAAAGATGATGCTGCTGCGAAAACCGTATTTGTTTCTGGCGGCGCACTTTCAAATGACAGCAGCTGGAAGAACTTTATGTGCAAATAAAATAAAACTAATAGACATTTATTATGAACTGTCGCAGAGAAGATTTTCTGGGGCAGTTTTTGTTTAAAGAAAATCTCCGCCATGTGTTCACATAGCGGAGATTTTTGCCGGTAAAAGGGATTTTGCCTTATTTGGCGGTTCCTCTGTGCTTTTCTTTTCGCTTTTGTTTTTTCAGTTTGTAAATGCGTTCTTTTTCTTCGTTCCTGAGCTGTTTTTTTCTCTTTTTTGCCTGCTCTTTTTTCTCACTGTGTAAAAGCGAAAGCGCCTGCTGCGATTTTGTACTGCGTGAAAAAGACTGTTGCTGCCGGTTTATTTCACGGCGGAGTCTTTTAGGATTAATACGTTTATCGCAGTGTTCTCCGGCGTTTATTGACGGACTGAATTCAAGGTTCGCAAAATTTTTGAGAATGAATTCATAAATCTGCGGGTCGGTAGGTTCGGCTCCAAATGTAACTTTGCAGGCGCAATAGCGTCCGCAGTAGGTTGATTCAAAGATTCCCACCCAAAAAGGCGGTTCAAACAACACCGTTAGACTCGAATAAGATTTTTCCATCAATTGTTCCTCCTTAAAGATAGCCTTGCAGAGAAGGGACAACCAAGGAGGCAGGTTACTGACAGTAAAATGTAAATGATTCAATTTGAACTCAGGAATTACTGCGTCCGGACTACCAACCGAACAGTGTTTTTATCCCTGCAAAATCATTGTAATCCAATATTACATAAGGTCAAGAGATTTTTTCACTTTTTTCTACAATTTATATTGACAAAATCATAACATGTAATATAATAAGCTTGAACATATGAATAAGTGTTCATACGTTAAAATGAAGCGGAGGTTTTAAGGTGATGAATGAGGAAAAGGCAGTGAGTGAACTGCAAAATACCCATGTTAAAAAATCCATGCCTGACATAGAAGTGCTTTATGATTTATCCGAGCTTTTTAAGGTTTTCGGGGACAGTACAAGAATAAGCATTTTAAGCGCTCTTCTTGAAGATGAGATGTGTGTGCGTGATATAGCTGAGCTTTTGGGAATGGGTCAAAGCGCAATATCCCATCAGCTTCGCATACTTCGCTCTGCGGGGCTTGTAAGACCCCGTCGTCACGGAAAAATAGTTTACTACGCTTTAGACGATGAACATGTAAGTTTAATTTTCAATGCCGGTCTTGAGCATATACTCCACAAGAGAGGTGAAAGACGATGAAAAAATATAAATATAAAGTGTCAGGTCTTGACTGTGCGGCGTGTGCTGCCGGAGTTGAGAAAAAAATAGCTGAGAGAGAAGGCATTTACAATGTAAGCCTTAACTTTGCCAATGAAACTCTCACTTTTGAAGCCGATGAAACAATAGAGAATCCTGAAAAAGAGGTTGATGAAATCATCAGAAAATCAGGCCATGCCTGTGAAATTGCGCCTGTGACTAAGGGCAAAGATAATAAGAAACCTTCTGAACATTCCCATGAACACAGCCACGAGCACGGCTTCGATGATATTAAAAAATCACTTATACTTATCTGCATTTCAGCTGTATTCCTTATATTGGGCTTTATGCCGTTTTTTGAGGGTACTGTGTCTAATATTCTCCTTATAGCTTGCGCTGTTATATGCGGCTTCCCGGTGCTTATAGAAGCTTTCCACAGCCTTATGGCAAAGAGAGCCGATGAAAACCTCCTTGTGGCAATTGCCGTTATTGCTGCCTTTATAATCGGCGAATATAAAGAAGCCGCATCTGTTATAATGTTTTTCAGCGTCGGTGAGCTTTTGGAGGATTATGCGGTTTCAAGATCCAGAAGATCTATTGCCGCTCTTTCTCAGATACGTCCCGATAAAGCCAATATGCTTTTGCCCGACGGAGGAATTAAAACCGTTGCCGCTGAGGAAATAAAAACCGGCGATATGATAAAGATTTTACCTTTTGAGCGTTTTCCAGTTGACTGTGAAATAATAGACGGAGCTACTCAGGTTGACTGTTCTCCGGTAACGGGAGAAAGTCTTCCCGTTGAGGTAACGGCGGGCAAAACCGTTTTAAGCGGATGCATAAATCAGACAGGCGAGGTTACCGCTAAAGCTGTTGCCACTAGTGAAAACTCTGCCGCTTCGAGAATAATAGATATGGTTGAAACTGCGGCAAGCAGAAAGGGAAAGGCGGAAAAGACCGTTACAAAGCTTGCAGTTTATTATACTCCTACGGTTATAATCCTTGCCATCGCTCTGGCTTTGCTGCCTCCGCTTTTCGGTATGGGAAGCCTTTCAATGTGGGTTCAGCGTGCTCTCGTTTTTCTTGTAGCGTCCTGTCCTTGTGCCCTTGTACTGTCAGTGCCATTAGGATTCTTCGCCGGAATCGGCGGAGCTTCAAAGAGAGGCATACTTGTAAAGGGCGGCACTTTTGTAGAGCTTGTCGCAAAGGCAAAAGCTGTGGTTTTTGATAAAACAGGAACCCTTACTTGTGAAGAAAACGAAATAGAAAGGGTGCGCTGTGCAGAAGGCTTTACTGAGAAAGATGTACTTCGCTACGCTTCCTACGGAGAGCATTTTTCGGTGCATCCCCTTGCCGAATGTGTACGCAGGGCTTACACTGATATTGACGAAAAGAAGATTTCCGGCTTTGAAGAGATACCCGGAAACGGTACGAAGATAAATCTTGATAGTGAAGAGGTAATCTGCGGCAGCAGACGTTTTCTCGAAAACAACGGTATAGATACAAGTTCGTTAGGTGAAGAGGGAGCACAGATTTTTGTTGGTGTTTCCGGAAAGGTAGTAGGTGCCCTCAACATTGAAAGTAAACTCCGTGAAGATTCAGCCGAGGCCGTAAGACAGCTTAAAGCTTTAGGAATAAAGCGAATAGCAATGCTTACGGGTGACCATGAGGATGCGGCTAAATCCGTTGCCGAAAGACTGGGCATTGAGGAATATTACGCAGGACTTCTCCCTGAGGATAAACTTGCAATTCTCGAAAAGATAAAGAGTGAATCAGGCGTTACCATATTTGCAGGGGACGGAATAAACGATGCTCCCGTCCTTGCCTGTGCTCATGCAGGAGCGGCGATGGGTCTTGGCAGTGATGCAGCTATTGAAGCGGGAGATTTAGTGCTTATGGGCAGCAAGCCCTCATCTATAGCCACTGCCATAGCTCTTTTCAGAAAGACAATGTCCATTGTTCATTTTAATATTTGGTTTGCATTGGGCGTTAAAGCCGCAGTGCTTATTTTAGGTGCTTTCGGACTTGCGTCAATGTGGATGGCTATGTTTGCAGACGTAGGCGTTGCACTAATTGCCATTGCAAACTCCGCAAGACTTATCAGCGGAAAGACCTCTGAAATAAAATAAATATACTAAAGAAAAAGGCGGCGTCAGCCGTCTTTTTTTATATCCTAAAGCTTTTTGTTTATCCTCTTGACTAAGCTTAATATCAGTAGTAGAATAGGGAAAAGTGTATCAAATGATACAAAATAAGCACAGGAAGTGGAAAAATGAAAACTGAAAAAGAAATTTTATCCATTGCCCGGCTTATGAAGCAAACACCTTTATTTTTAAAAACCGACGACCATATTCTGCTTAAAGAAGCAGAAAACGCAGAAAAGCTGTGTTTTTCAAAAGGCGATGTCATAGCTTCCTCGGGGGAAAACTCCCGACAGCTGGGCATTATCCTTAAAGGCAGCGCTCAGGTTACTAAGGATTCGGGAAGAGTGAAGATGAGCGTACTTTCAAAAGGCGACGTTTTCGGTGCAATTACCCTTTTCGGCAATAATTCCGGTTTCCTTACGGATATAACCGCCGCCGAAAAATGTGAAGCGGTGTTTTTTTCTCCTGAAAGCATTGAGAGAATACTCTCAGCAGATGGTGAAACCGCACGGTGTTATATCGGCTATCTTTCCGACAGAATAGGTTTTCTGAACGGAAAAATTGACAGCTACACCGGTACTACGGCCAGCGCAAAGCTTGCCGCTTGGCTTTTAAAAAACACGGAGCAGGACGAGGAAATCACCTTGAGCATGACAAAGCTCT
The DNA here is from genome assembly GCA_958451705.1 of uncultured Oscillospiraceae bacterium. Lineage (GTDB taxonomy): Bacteria > Bacillota > Clostridia > Oscillospirales > Acutalibacteraceae > UMGS263. The sequence continues at coordinate 8,272 of CAUDRD010000013.1, read as the reverse complement.
GCGGACTTTTAAATATAAGCAGAGCTTCCGTTTACCGGGCTTTTGAGGAGCTTCAGAACGGGGAATGTGTCGTAAGAAACGGTAAGAATATAAAGGTTACGGACAGGGAAAAGCTGAAAAAATATTCCAGCGGTGCTCTGTAATATGCTTCAAAGAAAAAGGAGAGATAAAGATGAAAACAGCAAAAAAATTAACTGCGCTGGTTTTGGCTTTGGCAATGATTTTTGCCTTTGCAGCCTGCACAGGAAACGATGACGACGGAAACACAACAGGCGATGCGCCGAAAACTACCATAAATGTAGCTACACTTATGGGACCCACAGGTATCGGCATGACAAAGCTTATGGATGACGATGCAAAGGGAAGCAGCGCCAACGACTATAATTTCACCGTTGCAACTTCACCTGATCAGATAGTAGCGGCTATTTCCAACGCAACTGATCCTATTGATATTGCAGCCTGTCCTATAAACCTTGCCTCCACTCTTTATAAAAAGACAAATGGAGCCGTACAGATTGCCGCAATCAACACCCTGGGAGTTCTCTATATTCTCGAAAACGGCAATACAATTAACTCCATTTCCGACCTTAAAGGAAAAACTCTTTACGCTACCGGTCAAGGCTCCACTCCTGAATATATCCTCAACTATATTTTAGAGGCTAACGGACTTACCCCCGGCAAAGATGTTACAATAAATTATGTTGCCGAGCACGCAGAGCTTGCTACTATGATAGCAACCGGCAAAGTTGACCTTGCAATGCTTCCTGAGCCCAATGTAACTTCCGCAAGAGTTCAGAATTCCGATTTGAGAATCGCCCTTGATGTTACAGAGGAGTGGGGAAAAGCCACTGTCCTTAAAGGCGACGGAGAAAGCGAACTTGTACAGGGCTGCATAATTGTCCGTAAGGATTTTGCAGAAAATCATCCCGAAGCTCTTGAGGCTTTCCTTGAAGAGTACAAGGCATCAGTTGATTATGTTAATGCAAATGTTGAAGAGGCTTCCACTCTTTGCGAAACTTATGGTATAATACCTAAAGCTGCAGTTGCAAAAATGGCTATACCAAACTGCAATATTACATTTGTTAAGGGAACACAGATGAAGGCTCTTGCACAGTCAAACCTTCAGATACTTTTCGACGCTAATCCCTCTTCAATAGGCGGAGCAATGCCTGCGGATGATTTCTACTATGGATGCTGAAAAAAATAAGAGAAAATTTAAAAGCATTATAATCAAAGTCGGAGCGGTACTCTTTTGGGTACTGCTCTGGCAGATTTTCTATTTGGCGGTAGGGCAGGAGATACTTATTGTCTCTCCCATAGCCACTGTAAAACGTCTCTTTGAACTTTCTTCACAGGGACAGTTTTGGGTTACCGCTTTTTCTTCCCTTGTCAGAATTATGGGAGGATATGTGCTGGCCGTTATAATCGGATTTTTCCTTGCTTTTCTTACAAGCTTTGTGCCGGTTTTGCGGGCGCTTTTTCATCCTGTTATAATTGCGGCAAGGGCAACTCCCGTTGCTTCCTTTATAATACTTGCCTTAGTGTGGCTAAGCGCTGGCAAGGTACCTGCCTTTATAGCTTCTCTTGTAGCTGTGCCCATTGTGTGGGAAAACATAAGTGAGGGAATAAGCAGAACAGATAAGAAATACCTTGAAATGGCGAAGGTTTATAAAATTGGCAAGGCTAAAACCTTTACAAAGATTTATTTTCCGTCGGTGTATCCGTACCTTGCTTCCGGAGCGGTTTCCGCTTTGGGGCTTGCCTGGAAAGCGGGAATTGCGGCGGAGGTTCTCAGCGTTCCGAAAAATTCAATAGGTCTTGAGCTTTACCGCTCTAAGATCTATATTGAAACTCTGGATTTGTTTGCCTGGACTCTTGCGGTGATAATTTTAAGCGTTGCTTTGGAAAAGCTTCTCAAATATCTTCTCAGGCGCATAAGCTCACGTTATAATGTACGGAGGAAGGAAAATTGACAATCGAGCTTGAAAACATATGCAAATCATACGGTGAAAAGGAAGTTATAAAGGACTTTTCTCTTTCACTGCCCAAAAGGGGAACCGTGTGCTTTTTCGGAAAATCCGGCTGCGGCAAAACCACCCTTGCCAGCGTTTTAAGCGGGGTTATTGAGCCGGACGGGGGAGAAATTTCAGGAACAGAAAGCAAAAAAATATCCGTTGTCTTTCAGGAGGACAGACTGCTTCCCTGGCTTAACTGCCGTGACAATATAAACCTTGCCGCCGGAAGAAAGGACGCCTTTTCGGAGCTTAGGTATTACGACGCCGAAGATATTGCCAAAAGGTATCCCAGAGAGCTCAGCGGAGGAATGAAACGCCGTGCAGCTCTTGCAAGGGCTACTGCATACGGCGGAGATATTTGTATTCTTGACGAACCCTTTAAGGGCCTTGACGGAGAGCTTGCGGAAAAGGCCATTAAGAGAATAAGAGAAGTATTTGACGAAGGGCTTATAATACTTATAACCCACCTTCCCGAAGAAGCGGCAAAAATGGCGGATAAAGTGATTTTCTTTAAAGGTATTCCACTTGAAAAAACAGGGGAGCTTGATTTTGATATATCCCCCGAAAACAGAACCAAAACGGATATTCGCAAATACAGCGAGAGGATATCCGAAATATTCAGAAGCGGAACAGTTTAAAGGAGAGATTATGGACAGAAAAAGTGATTTTCAAAAAAGCGATGAAACAACGGCTCAGATACTTAAAGCGGCAGCACATGTGTTTTCGGAAAACGGATACCATGCCTCCACTATGCAGATGATAGCTGAGCGAGCCGGCCTTGTACCAAGCGGAATATATTATTATTACTCCGGCAAAAAGGAACTTCTTGAAGCCGTTGCGGATTACCTTATTTCACATCTTGAAAATTCTGTCTTTGAGCGGTGGAGAGCCGTTATTGAAAAAGAAGGCCTTGAAGGTTTTATTGACGATGCAATAGACGTTGTAGAAGAGGAAAAAACCTATGTTCGGCTTTTGAGCAACCTCATCGCCGGTTCAAAGGAACTTGGCGACAGCTACCGCAAGAGACTTGCCGGTGTTTTTGAAAAGGTAAAAGAGGGTATAAGAAAGCATATATCCGATGAAAAAACAGCCTGCGAAGCGGAAGAACTTGCTGAAGATATGTATGCGTATATATTTCTCTATGTCGTTTCCGGCAGTAAAAGTACCTTTGACCGTCAGATGCGTCAAAGTAAAGAGCGATATAAAAAAATAATGGAAAAAAATCCGTCTGTGAGCCGCTGAAAGGCGGACATAGGACGGATTTTATAAAATATCCACAAATATTAAAATCCCCTGATGAGTTTTATCCATCAGGGGATTTGCCGCTTTATAAAGCTGAAAAATCAAAATTTAGCCGGCGCAGTAATTGGTGATAATCTCGGCTGTTTCCGCTCTTGTGATGTTTTTAAGAGGACGGAACATTCCGTTAGAGTAGCCTTCAACAATTCCGTTAGACGCTGCCCATATAACTGCATTTTTGGCATATGAAGGAATGAGAAGCTTATCGGAAAATTTAAGACTTCCCGAAACGGCAGGGGAGCCTTCATAGCGGTAAAGCATGGTTACAAGGTGTGCGCGGGAAATTGCACAGTCAGGCATAAAGAAGAGACCGAAAAGTCCCTTTATGATGCCGCTGTTATAGGCCCACACTACTGCGTCGTAAGCCCAGAAGTCGCTGTTAATATCAAAGAAGGGTTCTTTAAGTCCGCTTACGTCAGGTGAGCCGGCCATTTTATAGAGAGCGTCAATAAACTGTGCACGGGTGGTTGCACTGTCAGGTGCGAAAGTGTTGTCGGCAACTGAGCCCATAATTCCGTTTTCGGTGACAAACTTAACGGAGTTATAGTACCAGTCGTTTGCAAAAACGTCGTCATAGGGGAACTCAGCTTCCGGGAGAGCTTCAAGAATAAGCTCAGCCATACGTCTGTAGCCCTCGTGGGTGGGGTGTGAGCCGTAGCAGATGATGTTGGTCATCTCAACAAATATATAACCGTATTTATCTGCGTTAAGCTTCATAGGTGCGTTAATTGCGTCAACGATAGTCTGAGAGATCTTATGGCTTATAACAGCCTGTGTGCTGTTGTCGTTAAAGTCCTCTTCGTTTGCATATCCCGTGTCAAAAAGGCCGCATACTACAAGAGTTACATCAGGGTTCAAGTCATAGATATCCTCAATGACGATATTCCAGTTTTTAAGATAATTGCTTACTCCGAAGGAAATAGCCTCGGGAAGAGCCTTTAAAAGAGCGGGCAGAGCATCCATTGTGTCAGCAAGTTCAATAAGAGATTTTAATCCGTCGTCCTCGAATCCCAGATTTTCAAGCATTTTGCGGGCCGCATTAATGAAGGGAGCAAGTGCGCCGTCTTCCGCCATAGCGTCAACTACAACCCAGGAAAGATATGTTCCAACGTCGTTGCCTCCGAGACCCAGTGTGATGAGATCAGCATCGGCAACCTGTCTGCGAAATTCAGGCTTTAATGCCTCTGTGGCTGCTACATCGTATGTGTCATGGAAAAGATATTTGTCGGGAACAAAATCGTCCTCAAACATATAACGCATTTCGATTGTTCTGAAGCCCTGACAAGCTAAGGGAACAAGCTCTGCACCCAATGTGTCCGCAACAATAGCCGAATATGAATGGTCAACTCTTACAAATTCCGTGTTGACCCATTCCTTTTCGTCATAACCTGCCGCTACGCTGTCGCCAAGAAGAACAAGCTTATCGTAATGACGGTATGTTTTGTCAGTGGCGGCGCTTGCAAAACAAACGCTTATTCCGGCAAGCATAGCCAGTACAAGTGCAATTGATATAATTTTTTTTACAATTTTTTTCATACCCCAATAGCCTCCAAACATTTATGTTTGTTAATAGTTTACTATGGCGATATATTTCGGTCAAGGGTTTTTAGGAAATTAATCAAAAAACAGTTCAAAGTTTATTCATATTTAACATTTTAATTTATTTCACTTTGTTTTGAAAGCGGTTATTTAATAAAAAAACATCTGACAGAAGATTGTGCTTTGTCAGATGTCGAGGAATTTAATTGGTATTGACTTTTTCAATTTGTACATCCGTATAGTAATGCTTTATAATTTCCTGCCACGAGGAACCCTGTCTTGCCATGTAATCTGCGCCGTACTGGCTCATTCCCGCTCCGTGGCCGTAGCCGGAAACCGAAAAGATAAAGGTTCCGTTTTCATGTTTTACCGTAAAGCATGGGCTTCTCAGTTCCATGGCCTCCCTTACTTCAAGCCCTGTAAACTCTTTTCCGCCAATGGTTATTGAAAGCACCGTTCCCGAATCGGAAACGGAAGCCTTTCCTAACCATTCATCCGAATTATCGGAGAGAACGGCTCCTTTGAGAGCTGCCGCTTTTTCCTTAAACTGAGCGTCGGTAAGGCTCACTGTGCTGGCATAGTCCGGTGAAAGCTTGTCTCCGGCGCTTTGAACAGGCTGTAGGTATGGCAAGTCGCTGCCCCACAAATTTTTGCTGCTCTCTGTCTGACCGGAGGAGATTGCGTGAAATGCGGCAGTGATAAGTTCTCCGTCATATGTGATTATGTATGAACCGCCTTCCTTTACCGCATCTGAGAGCTTTGCCTCATAGATTTCAAACTGTTCTCCGAATTTTTCTTTTCGCTCCTCCTTTGTCATGTACCCCTGATGCTTTGAGCTGTCGTCCGATATATCCGCTCCCTTAAGTTCCGAGGAGGGATTTTCCTTCTGCTGTGCAATCATTTTTTCTGCGTAGGTTCGGCAGACAGCAGCCTGAGCCTTCAAAGCTTCGGCGTGATATAGGGGAGTCATTTCGCTGGCAAGAGCGCCGATTAAATATTCTGTCATTGAAACGGTGACGGTTTTGTTTTCCTCTGTCAGCAGCACCTTTATCTGGGAGGAACTGTGGGTATATTCTCCTGTTTCCGAAAGGTCGCTTTCATTGTTCGGAATTATGAAAACTGAAAGGGGCAAAGAGACCATAAAAAATAAAAGTATAATAGCGAGTAGAAGGCTTCGTTTCATAAAATCAGTCCTTTATTTTTTCGTAATGCCATATATACAATATATATGGGCGTTCTTGACTTTGTATTTACAGTGTTGTAAAATTAATGGTAAACAATTTTTAAGGAAGTGCCGCAATGGGATTATACGTTTCCCCAATATCCAATGAATCACTAAAAAATTTATGCGAACAGGTCGGAAAAAATGACCATATAAATCCGGAAGATTTCAGCCGCTATCATGTAAAAAGAGGACTCAGAAATTCCGACGGAACCGGTGTTATGGCCGGCCTTACAAAGATATGCAGCGTTGAGGGATATTACATAAGCGACGGCGAAAGAATACCCAAAGAGGGCCGTCTTGTATACCGTGGAATAGATATAAACGACATTATCGAAAACTGCGTAAAAGAGGATCGCTTCGGCTATGAAGAGGCGGCATGGCTGCTTATTTTCGGAAGCCTTCCCACTCTCGAGCAGCTTAAAAAGTTCCGTGAGATTCTCGCACAATGCCGTGAATTGCCGGAGGACTTTAATGAGGATATGATAATGAAGGCTCCGTCACCGGATATAATGAACAAGCTTGCAAGAAGTGTAATGGCTCTTTATTCCTATGACGAAAACCCCGATGATACTAGTATAGAAAACGTTCTGCGCCAGTGTATACAGCTCATAGCTCAAATACCTACAATTATGACTTATGCATATCAGGTTAAGAGACGTCATTATCTTCATAAGAGTATGTATCTTCACCCCATAAATAAGGAACACGCAACCGCTGAGTTTATACTTAACTCTTTAAGGGCAGACAGAAAATTCACCCATGAAGAGGCAATGCTTCTGGATACCTGCCTTATAGCTCATATGGAGCACGGAGGCGGTAACAACTCCACTTTTTCAACAAGGGTGCTCACTTCCAGCGGAACTGATACCTATTCCGCAATAGCGGCAGGAATAGGCTCCCTTAAAGGACCAAAACACGGCGGTGCAAACAAAAAGGTTGCACAGATGGTGGCCTGCATGAAGAATGAGGTAGAGGATCTTACAAACGAAGATGAAATCGCCTCTTTCATAGAGCGGGTAATACGCAAGGAAACCGGCGACGGTTCAGGACTTATTTATGGTATGGGTCATGCAGTTTATACTTTGTCGGATCCGAGAGCTAAAATACTCAGAGAGCGTGCGAGAAAATTCTCCGTAGGCACTCCCTTTGAGGAGGAGTTTATAGCTCTTTCATTAATCGAAAAGCTCACCCCTGAGGTTTTTGAAAAAATCAAGGGAACCAAAAAGAAAATGTGTGCAAACGTCGATTTGTATTCAGGCCTTGTCTATAAAATGCTCGGCATACCCGACGATCTGTTTACGCCAATGTTTACTGTGGCAAGAGTTGCGGGATGGTCAGCTCACCGCCTTGAAGAGCTTACTTCCGGTAAGAGAATAATAAGACCGGCTTATAAAAGCGTGTGTCTGCCGGGCGAATATATTCCAATAGCACAGAGAACCTGTGAAACCTGCAAAGGCGATATGGAATATGTGCCTACTGAGCAGAGGGATTGAGTTTTAATTTCCTGTTTTGGAGGTTTTTATGAAAATTATAATGAAAAGAGATATTATTAATCCGGAAAAGGGAATTAAAAGTTTATTCGGCACTTTTGCCGCTGCGCTGATTATTGCGCTGCCCCTTAGAGCGTATCAGCTTATTTTTCTAATTGATCCGGAAACGGGATTTTACGCAAAGACAAATTTTACCGTGCCGCTGTTATATGTGCTGCTGTTTTTAGCGGGAATTGCCTTTATTGTGCTGTCGTTTTTTCCGAAAAGTATGCCCTTCGGAGATAGGGCTAAAGGCAGCAAGATTTTTGCGGTTATCTCATTTTTAATATCAGTTTCGCTGATTATAGATGCAGGTATACAGACAAGCGAAATCTTTGCGGCTCTTACCTTTACCGATGTAACGGGATATGCAGTGCCACAGCCTGTAACTTCAGCGTCTGTTTTAAGCAGCGACACTTTGCTGATTTTTGCGAGAATACTTTTTGCCGCAATATCATGTATTTATTTTGCAATCCTCGGCTTTAATTATTGCGGAATAATTTATGACATTTCTCAGTTTAAACTTTTGGCTTTAGGCCCGCTGGCCTGGGTCATAGTGCGTCTGATTTCAGATTTTATGTGGAAAATAAATTACCGCAATATTTCAGATCTGCTTCTTGAAATGTTTATGCTTGCTGCGTTTATGTTTTTCTTTATGTCCTTTG
>CAUDRD010000012.1 GCA_958451705.1 uncultured Oscillospiraceae bacterium | reverse complement strand
AAAATCAAGGTTTTTCAGAGGTGAGCTTCCAAAAAGGGCATTCGTTTTCGAGTGCTGCACCTTCGACCACTCGGACAACTCTCCATATTAAATATTGTATAACAATCAATGCTATAATAACTTAATAAAACTATAATAGCTGTTTTTGATTTTATCAAACTTGCTCCTTTTTGTCAATCTGGATTTGAACCTAATGCCTGTGCTACCTTATGCAAAAGAGATTTACGCACTATTACATTATAAAATAAAAGTGCATAAGTTTAATGTTTTCGTTTAAAAAGTCAAAAATGGCTGTAAGCAAGGATTTTCTTGAAATAATTCTTGTTGCACATATGCTTTTGTGTTAGAATATCCTGCGGAATAATTTAACCAATTGATTAAGAAAAGCGGTGTTTTGTATGATTGCTGTTGTAGATTACGGTGCAGGAAATCTTCAAAGCGTTAAAAAAGCTTTGGACTTTATTGGAGCACCATGCATTATAACAAAAGATGCGGCTGAAATAGAAAAAGCGGATAAGATTATTCTGCCGGGAGTAGGCTCTTTCGGCGACGCCATGGACTGTATGCATAAAAGCGGACTAACTCAGTCGGTAAAAGAGGCTGCCCTTAGCGGAAAGCCGTTTCTTGGAATCTGCCTGGGTCTTCATCTTCTCTTTGAAGAGTCGGAGGAATCTCCGGGAGCTAAGGGACTTGGTATATTGAAGGGAAAGATAAGAAAAATTCCTTTGGAAGAGGGAATCAAGGTTCCCCATATGGGTTGGAATTCTCTGGAAATTAAACAGCATGACGGCGTTTTTGCTTCGGCAAAGGACGGCGACTATGTATATTTTGTCCATTCCTATTATCTTACCGCTGATAATCCCGAAGAGGTTGCGGCACGCACCGTTTACGGTTCAACGGTTATAGATGCTGCAGTTAAAAAAGGCAACCTCTGCGCAGTACAGTTTCATCCTGAGAAAAGCGGAAGCGTAGGACTTAATATGCTTCGTAATTTTGCGGGAATGGAGGCGCTTTAATATGTATGCTAAAAGAATTATTCCCTGTCTTGACGTTAAAATGGGACGAGTTGTAAAGGGAGTAAGCTTTGTAAATCTCCGCGATGCGGGAGATCCTGTTGAATGTGCCATTGAATATGATAAAAAAGGAGCCGACGAACTTGTGCTCCTGGATATAACCGCAACCCATGAGGGCAGGGGAACAATGGTGGATATAGTCCGCAGAGTGGCGGATTCCATTTTCATTCCCTTTACCGTAGGCGGAGGAATAAAGTCCGTTGACGATTTTACACAGCTTCTCAGAGCCGGTGCGGATAAAATATCCGTCAACTCAGCAGCGGTGAGAAATCCTCAGCTTATTAATGACGCCGCATATAAGTTCGGCAGTCAGTGCGTTGTTTGCGCTATAGATGCAAAGCGCAGAGAAAACGGCGGCTGGGAGGTCTATTTAAACGGTGGCAGAATACCCACTGGTATTGACGCAGTAAAATGGGCACAGGAAGCTGTAGAAAGAGGAGCGGGAGAAATCCTTCTCACCAGTATGGACTGCGACGGACAGAAAAAGGGCTATGACCTTGAGCTTACTAGAGCTGTTTCCGAGAGTGTGGGAGTACCTGTAATCGCTTCCGGAGGAGCCGGTGCCAAGGAGCACTTTTATGATGCTTTCACAGTGGGAAAGGCAGATGCAGTTTTAGCTGCTTCACTTTTCCATTTTAATGAAATACCTATCAGAGAACTTAAAGAATATTTAAGGGATAGGGATATTCCAATTAGATTTTAGGAGATATGAGACTTGAAGAACTTTAAAGAAATGACTAGAAAAGAAAAAATCAGCAGTTTGATTCTTTATGGTATAGGCATTGTGTTCATGCCCTTAGGCGTTGTGCTTACCATAAATGCCCATGCAGGTGCCGGAGGAATTGATGCCCTTGACTTTATAATTTCCGAAAAGCTTCATGTAAGCACTTCGATTGTAATTTACGCAATGGCCTTGCTTGTGGTTATCATAACTGCAATTATTAGAAGAGGTTTCCCCAGAGTTACGACGTTTATTTCATCTTTTTTTCTTGGAATTTTCACAGACCTGTGGAAATCGCTGCTTAAAGGATTTGAAGGCAGCGGTATTTTTTCGTCCTACGGTATGCTGATTTTGGGTATGATTATTATAGCTGCCAGCGTATCGGCATATATGATATCGTCTCTTCCCACAAATCCAAATGACGATTTTGTTGTAGCTCTTACAGAGAAGGGATGGAAAGTTGCCTGGGCAAAGGTTTTGCTCGACGGCACCGCAGTTGTTTCAGCTTTCTTCCTGGGCGGAGAAATAGGCATAGGCACTGTAATTATAACTTTAGGTCTCGGACCGGTTATTGGCTTTTTCCACAAATATATGGTAAAATTCATAGAAGGCAGCCACAAAGCCAAAAAGGGCACTGCCTGATAATATAAGAAACAGTTTGTAACAATAGAAAACCTTAGGCTGAGGTGACTGAAATGACACAGGTAAAGGTTAAGGCTATTATCAAAGAGGATGTTCAGAGAGTGTGGGATACCGTAACGGATGTTACACATTATGCCTGGCGAAGCGATTTGAGCAAAACGAAAGTTATTAACGAAAATCAGTTTATTGAATATACAAAGGACGGATACCCCACTACTTTTACAATTACTTTAACTGAGCCCTTGAAGCGCTGGGAGTTCGATATGCAAAACACCAATATGGAAGGGCACTGGATAGGAGTTTTTACTGAAAAGGGCGAAGAAACGGAAATTGAATTTACCGAGTATGTAAAAGCCAAAAAGATTTATTTTAAACCCTTTGTAAAATTGTACCTAAAGAAACAGCAGAAGCAGTTTGTTTCTGATCTAAAAAACGCTTTGTTATAATGCAAGGTGTCAATTCAACAATTATACAGCAGAGATTTTATCTTCGGGCGGAAACATACTTCAACATTAAATAAAAAAACAAACAGGGCAAACACTTTATTTTGTGTTTGTCCTGCCTGCTTTTTGAGGAGAATATGAAAGAAGAAAAATGACCTTGTACACTTTTTTGCGGTATTCGAAATATATTATCAAGACTTAATGTCTTAAACTCTTATTCCCGTAAGGCTTTTGTTAGCCTCGGGTATCATGTTGTAAATTTTCTTATCTGAATCGACCATAGTAATTACTGTTTCGGGGAGAAGCATTCTTATTTCTGCAATAAATCTTGAGCTTTTTTCTCCGGGGAAACCTGCCGTAACTACTTTAACATTGTTTTTCATCGCATAAACTGCGGTTACCACTGCCGGCGCATCGCTGAAATATACGTTCATTTCCGCTCCGAACTTTTTGCATACGCCGTAAAGATGTTCCATTGCTTCAGGGTTTGGGGAATAGCAATCCTTTTCAGGCTGAACATTGATAACACTCAGTTCCATATCATGGGACTTTGCAATTGACGCTCCCGCCTCAATAAGCCTCTCGCAGCTTGACTGTTGAGTGACACAGACAAGCACGTGAGCCTTGCCCTTCATCTTATTTTCACCTCCTTCGTTGTTTCTGACATTATAATACCAGCAGCTTGTGACTAATTTTAGAGGAATAAGTTACTAATTGTTAAACAAACTTTTAAAAAGTATTACAAACAAGCTTCAATTCGTAACCTTTTGCCGCTGCAAAGTAATTATATTTAAAATAAAAGGCAATAATGACATGAGAAAAACTCAAAATAAAATTCTGTTAAAACCTTTCAGAAAAGTGTATAATGTATTGTGAAAAGAGCCTGTAAAAGCGGATAAAAAAACTCGACAAAGGTTTAATTCGGTAGGCATTAAAATAATATAATTAATGTATACAAATATTTTTATAAAACTCAAAAATCACTTTACACCTTTATCCGCTTATGATATAATACTTACGCATTATGCCCTTTACTCGGAATAAGGGGTACACCGCACTGCGGTTTTCACCGGCCTTATGCTGGGTTTTCGGGTAAATATTTATAAGAGGTGAAAAACATGACAAATGCAGAGAAGCAGGCAATAATGGCCGAATACGCTACTCACGAGGGTGACACAGGTTCTCCCGAAGTACAGATCGCCGTTCTCACAAAGAGAATCAACGACCTTACCGAGCACCTTAAGGTTCACAAGAAGGACCATCACTCACGCCGCGGACTTCACAAGATGGTTGGTCACAGACGTAACCTTCTCGCTTACCTTCAGAAGAAGGATATTGAGAGATACCGTTCAATCATTGCAAGACTTGGAATCCGTAAATAATTTTCGCAAAAGCAGGGCAGGCGGGGGCAGACTCTTCCTGCCTTGATTTGTGAAGAAATAAGCACTAAAGGTCAAAAAGGGACAGGCAGTTGGTTTTTAGCAGTGAATCGGGCTTTTAAACTGGCCTTTTAAAGGTCGGATTTATTGCTAAAACAATGCCTCCCTTAAAAAGAAAAATATAAAGAGAGGTAAAAAGAATGTTCAGAAAGTTTGAAACAACACTTGCCGGCAGACCCCTTGTAGTTGAAACCGGTAAAATGGCTCAGCTTGCAGGCGGTTCATGCCTTATCCGCTACGGTGAGACAGAAGTTCTCTGTAACGCAACAATGGCTGCAAAGCCCAGAGAGGGAATCGACTTCTTCCCCCTTTCAGTTGATTTTGAGGAAAAGCTTTACGCTGCCGGTAAGATCCCAGGTTCTTTCCAGCGCCGTGAGGGCAGACCCAGCGAGAAAGCAATCCTTGCTTCCCGTGTTATTGACAGACCTATCCGTCCTCTTTTCCCCAAGGATATGAGAAACGATGTAGGCGTTGTCGCAACAGTTATGTCAATTGACCCTGACTGTTCACCGGAAATCACAGCTATGATCGGTGTTTCTGTAGCTATTTCAATTTCCAGCATCCCCTGGGACGGTCCTATCAGCGGCGTTGTCGTAGGTCTTGTTGACGGCAAGTTCGTCATTAACCCCACAGCTGCGGAAAAAGAAAAGAGCGAAATGTACGTTACAGTCGCTTCAACTGCCGACCTTGTTGCAATGATCGAGGCAGGAGCAAACGAGGTATCCGAAGAGGATATGTTCAACGGTATTATGTATGCTCATAAGGTCAACCAGGAAATCGTTGAGTTTATCAAGGGCATCCAGGCTGAAATCGGTAAGATAAAGGTTGAGTTCCCCTCAAACGATCCTGCACCTGAAATGTATGAGGCTGTTAAGGAGTTCGCAATTGAAGATGTCCGTGCAGCTCTTGATACAGATGATAAACGTATCCGTGACGAAAGACTTCAGCCCATTTATGAGGCTGTTCATGAGAAGTTTGATGAGGTATATCCCGAAGAGACAGCAAAGCTTGACGACTGCCTCTATAAACTTCAGAAATTTGTTGTCCGCCGCTGGCTTCTTGATGACGGCAAGCGTGTTGACGGCAGAGCCATAGATGAAATCCGTCCTCTTTCTGCAGAAGTTGACCTTCTCAGCAGAGTTCACGGTTCAGGACTTTTCACAAGAGGACAGACTCAGGTTCTTACAGTTACAACTCTCGGTCCTGTAAGCGACGCTCAGATTCTTGACGGCATCGACGACGAGGAAGCAAAGCGCTACATGCATCACTACAACTTCCCCTCATACTCCGTCGGTGAGACAAAGCCCAGCAGAGGCCCCGGACGCCGTGAGATCGGTCACGGAGCACTTGCAGAGCGTGCTCTTCTTCCCGTTATTCCCTCTGTTGAGGAGTTCCCCTATGCAATAAGACTTGTTTCCGAGGTTCTTTCTTCAAACGGTTCAACTTCACAGGCTTCCGTCTGCGGTTCAACTCTTTCACTTATGGCTGCCGGTGTTCCCATTAAAGCTCCCGTTGCCGGTATTTCCTGCGGTCTTGTAACCGAGGGCGATCGCTTCATGACAATGGTTGACATTCAGGGACTCGAAGATTTCTTCGGCGATATGGACTTCAAGGTTGCAGGTACTCACAAGGGTATTACAGCAATCCAGATGGACCTTAAAGTTCACGGCCTTACTCCTGAAATTATCAAAGAGGCTCTTGAAAAGACAAGAAAAGCAAGAATCTATATTCTTGATGAAGTAATGCTTAAATGTATCCCCGAACCCCGCAAGGAGCTTTCAAAGTATGCTCCCAAGATGCTTACCACAAAGATTCCCGTTGATAAAATCAGCGAGGTTATCGGTAAGCAGGGTAAGGTTATCCAGAAGATCTGCGCAGAGTGCAACTGTAAGGTTGATGTTGAAGAGGACGGTTCAGTCTTTATTTCGGCAATCGACATTGACGATGCAAAGCGTGCACTTCTTATGGTTGAGACAATTGCCAACGATCCTGAGCCCGGCGCAATCTTCAAGGGCGTTGTAACAAGACTTATGAGCTTCGGCGCATTTGTTGAAATTGCTCCCGGCAAAGAGGGACTTGTTCACATCAGCCAGCTTGATGTAAAGCGCACAGAGAAGGTTGAGGACGTTGTAAACGTAGGCGATGAGGTTATCGTAAAGGTTCTCGAAGTAGACGACCAGGGCAGACTTAACCTTTCCCGCCGTGAAGCTCTCATTGAGGTTGAGGGACTTACTCCTGAAAACAATCCCGCTGAGAACACACGCCGTCCCCGCAGAGATTTCCACAAGGGCGGAAGAAGAAACTAAAATCGGTTTCGGCTTAACATTATAAAATAACAAATTTATCCGGGCTTTATCCATTGGATGAAGCCCGGATTTTGCTTGCTCATTTTTGTAGCATACCGATTTTAACGGAGAGAAAACGGCGTTAAACAGCCGCCTTTGTATATTCTGCATATGTAAAGTTAAATTAATTTGTTATGATTTACATTGACATTGAACAGATAAAATACTATCGTAAAAATGCAAATAGCGTTTAAATATTAATTTATTAATGTGAAATAATTTATAGGAGTGATGATTATGAAATTGTAATTAAAAACAGTTTTTTTAAGGTGTTATAAATATAGAGAAAATCAAAGTGCTTTGTACATAAAACACTTTTAAAAAAATCATTCAATAAAGGAGCTGAGAACAATGAAAAAAAGCAAACCTACATTATTTGTTACAGCCGGTTCTTTTTTGGCATTTTTGCTTATTACAGAGGAACTTTTTTTGATTCTTTCCTCAGTAGATGTTTTCCCAAAACACGTTGATGAAAAAGTTATGCTTTCCTTAGTTATTGCCCCCGCAGTGATTGTTTTAATTTATGCACTCTTATCTTTAATTCAAAAAACAGGAAGTATTGCTAAGCCGCTATTATCTTGTTTAATAGGTCTAATTGCCCCTGTGATTGTCGTAATCAGCATATTTTTTATCACGCCCATAGGTTTTTTTATCTGCGCAGTCCTTGCTATTGCAGGTATTTTCATGTTTATTGCCGGTTTTTCTCTGGCTGAAAAGATTTCATCATACGGAATGCTTTGCATGAATACTGCTGCTTTTCCTTTCACCTATTTTGCATATGGTATGATTTCCAGTCATGCCCGATTTGGTGCGGCGGATGCTCTTTGGACGATGATTATTTTGCCGGTTCTGTGTGCATTTATTATTGCTGATATAATAGCGACGGCAAAATCTTTAAAGAGAGATGTTAAGATAAAAGCTTAAAATAAAAAGGGTATTAAGTGCATTAATTTGACAGCTATAATAACTAAAAGGCTTCGGGAAATCCCCCGAAGCCTTTTTATATATAATGAGAATAGATGGCAGTTATTATAGTTCTTTTACTTATCCGCATCCGTAATTTGAATAGCTTCAAGCTCCTCCAGCCAAAGTTTCGCTACAGCGTCAGAGGGCATTCTCCAATCGCCTCTCGGTGACAGAGTTACCGAACCTACCTTTGGCCCGTCAGGGAGACAGGAACGCTTAAACTGCTGCTGGAAGAAACGGCGGTAAAAGATTTTAAGCCATTTCAAAATGGTTTTGCTGTCATATATGTCACCTAAGGCATATTCAGCCAAGCGAAAAACTTTGCAGGGGGAGTATGCCAAACGTATGCCGTTATAAAGGAAGAAATCGTGAAGCTCGTAGGGGCCTACAATGTCTTCCGTACACTGGGAAATAGTTCCTTCCACAGCGGGAAGAAGCTCCGGCGATACAGGGGTATCTAAAATATCGTAAAGAACCTTTGCCAAATCTCCGCCTTTGGTATCTGCTACAAAACGCACAAGATGACGCACAAGAGTTTTGGGGATAGAGGCGTTTACGGCATACATTGACATATGATCTCCGTTATAAGTAGCCCAGCCTAAAGCCAGTTCCGACAGATCTCCTGTTCCTATAACCAATCCGCCGGTTTTATTGGCAATATCCATGAGAACCTGCGTTCTCTCCCTGGCCTGTCCGTTTTCAAAGGTTACGGAATGGTCATCCATATTCTGGTCTATATCAATAAAGTGCTGCTTCACAGCTTTTCCGATGTCTATGCGGCGAAGTTCGGCTCCCAGACAGTCCGCCAGTTTGCAGGCGTTGTCTCTGGTGCGGTCGGTTGTGCCAAAGCAGGGCATTGTAACGGCAATAATATCCGTTGACGGTCTGCCCAGCATTTCCATGGCTCTTTTGGTAATAAGAATCGCCAAAGCGGAATCCAATCCGCCGGAAAGACCCACAACTGCGGTGCGTGCATGAGTATGGGCAAGTCTCTTCTTTAATCCCAGGGATGCCAAAGTGAAAATCTCATCGCAGCGTGATTGTCTGTCCCCATGGTCTGCCGGAACAAATGGGTTTGGCGCAACGTAGCGGGTAAGCTTTGTCGGCTCTACCTTTAAAGAAAAAGGCACTTTCAGGAAATCGCTATTTCCCGCAACGGGATAGGTTGTCATTCTACGGCGTTCCTGGCTGAGACGATAAACGTCGATTTCACTGGCAATAAAACCTGTCTCAAAGCGGCTTTGTGACAGACACACTCCATTTTCTGCAATTATATTATGTGCACCGAAAACAAGATCCGTAGAGGATTCTCCTTCACCGGCGTCTGCGTATACATAGGCGCAGATGAGCCGTCCTGAAGATGACAAAACAAGGTTTTTGCGGTAGCCGTCCTTACAGACTATTTCATCCGATGCAGATAAATTTAAAATCAGAGATGCTCCCGACACTGCAAGGGCGGTTGAAGGCGGTTCCGGAACCCAAAGGTCTTCGCATATCTCTGCCCCTATAATTAGCTCCGGCATGGTTTCGCAGCAAAACAGCATTTTCATGCCGAAAGGAATATCTTCTCCGAACATTCTAACAGTGTCCTGCACCTGTTCAGCTCCGGGAGAAAACCAGCGAGCCTCATAAAATTCGGAGTAGTTGGGGAGATGGCGTTTCGGTACAAGACCGAGAACACGTCCATGTTGGATTATGGCAGCACAGTTGTACAGTTTGCCGTCTTTTTGTATGGGTAAACCTACAGCGGCTAAAATTTCCAGTTCTTGTGTTTGAGATAGGATTAAGCTTAACGCATTTTCAGCGCCGTTTATGAGCGTGCCCTGTAAAAACAGGTCACCGCAAGTATATCCGGTAATGCACAGCTCAGGAAAACAAATTACCTTTACTCCCTGCTTATCGGCTTCTTTTATAAGAGAAATTATTGCTTCTGCATTGTACATACAGTCCGCTACCTGTATTTTAGGAGTAGCGGCAGCAACTTTTACAAATCCGTCTTTCGTATTAAACCGCTCCATTCGTTTTATTCTGAGATTTTATAAGCTATATTTTATCACTTTTAAAAAGTGCGGACAAGCTGTTATATGTGCCTTTTATTATATGTTTCCTTTTAGATTTTGCGGTGTCATTCTTTCTTATATTTTCCGCAGGAAGAGTATTTATCGCTGAAAAGTGCAATATAGATAATCCGATAAGAAAAAATTTATAATTTTCTTAAATACAAATATCCCCTTCTCGAAGAAATATACGAGAAGGGGTTTAAGTATATAATGACAAAATTTTAACTGCCTGCTGCCGTATTGGATGCACTTGCTGCGGCAGCAGATGCTGCAACAGCGGCGCATATAGCGGCTTCCTGTGCGGCAACCAGCGCTACAATTCCGCCCATTGCTGCCGAACAAGCGGGAATGTCGTTTTTTCCAATGATATTGGTAGCTGCAATCATGGCGGCGTGCATAAGACGCTGCTTTCCGCCTATGCCGAAAAATCCGAATCCTCTTTTATCCGACAGGTATTCATTTACATCGGCGATATCTGTAGCTATTTCTTTTATTTCCATAGGTACCATAGCCGCAATTCCCAAGGTGGGTAGTTCAAAATTGGTGCCATATCTGCATCCATTTAATTTAAGCTGATTATAAAGCTCTAATGTGCGTCGGCATTTTTCTTGGGGAGAGCCGTCCAGGAAAGCCAAAATGTGGCACAGAGACTGTACGGCGTTGGAAGAAAAAAATTCTCCGTTTAGAACATCATAACATTTTTCCGTTTCATTAATAAGCTCTTCGTCGGTTTTCGGCGATAAAGCAAGCAGAGCTGCATAGATGCTGTCCTGAGAATTTGTGAGAAATGGATGTTCCGCTTTCATGGCTTCATAAATTCGTTTGGTTCGCTCCGACAATTCTTCAAAGCGGCTTTCGGGAGCCAGTGATGATATCGCCATAGATGCTACCGGAAGATACTGTGAGGTTAAAAAGCGTTCCTTTAAAAGAGAATAAACAGACAGAGCACGGCGAAGTTTCTCTTCGGGGTTTGCATCTGCTGCCATCATGGAAACCATAACGGCTTTTATGATACCTCGGAAATTTGAAAAAAATCCGGTTTGTTCCTTTAAGATTCTGCGGCAGTATTCCAATTTATCAGCATCTGCCGACAAATATTTTTCGGTGAAAACTTCGGCACAGACGGGATAAATATAATTATTCTCAAAAGGAAAAACTGATTTAACTGTTTGTCTGTTTTCTACAAGACTATCACACAAATTTTTAAGTGAATCTTTCATAAAAACCTCTCTAATATTAATTAGTAAAAAGTTAATCCGGCAAAAAGCATACAGTTAAGCTATTTATGAAAAAAATTTGCTTTTAGTTTTCAAGATACATATTCTGTAAATTTAAGATATCTTCTTTTGTTATACCGAGAGCCTTGTTTATATATTCTTCAACACAGCCGTAATTATCATTGATGTATTTCAAAGAGGAATTGATATAATTTTCTCTAACTTTGAAAACCGCCTCAATTCCTTTTATAACGGCTTCATCGGCATTTTGAGCTTTAAGAAAACTTACTGTGTTTTCGTACTCGGAGTTTGTGAAAGTGTTTGTCATCAGATAATCTTCTGTAATAACATCCATTGAAACTCCCAAAGCGGTAAGCAAAAGAGCGGTGCCGATGCCGACTCTGTCTTTGCCGGCGCTGCAATGCCAAAGCACGGAACCGGTTTTATTAGACAGCAGCGCTTTGAAAAATTCGCCGTATTCTCTTTTGGCCTGTTCGCTGGAGACGAGAGAGGTGTAAATTCCCGCCATATAGTCGCTTATAGAAATCTGATTTTTTTGAAGATAACTGAACAGCTCGGCAATAACATCACGTTCGCTGTTTTCATCATGGGTGATGCCCATAGTCTCTTCACTCATTATGGGTGCCCATATGTATTGAACATCATTAAGTACCGGATCGGGCTTTTCACTGCGC
The DNA here is from genome assembly GCA_958451705.1 of uncultured Oscillospiraceae bacterium. Taxonomy (GTDB): domain Bacteria; phylum Bacillota; class Clostridia; order Oscillospirales; family Acutalibacteraceae; genus UMGS263. Next base: position 2,405 of record CAUDRD010000012.1, on the reverse strand, counting down.
TCTGCACCGGTTCGGAAATCGACAACTTTTTTCAGGGAATATTGGCCAAGGAGAAGCTGTTTATCCTTTTCGCTCAGATTGAAAAGCTCTCCGCTTCTTATAAGGCGATGAGGCAGAATTTTTCTGCCGTCTGCGCCTTCCATGCCTCCTAAATCTCTAGTATTAAAAATGCCTTCAAGAGGGATTCTCTCCCATTTGTACATATTTAAAGCCTCCGATTAAAATCCGTAATTTCCGTTTGCATTATATAAAATATAGCCGTCAATGGAATTGTTCTTTAAAATTTCTATTGTGCCTTTAGCGTCGTCCAAGGAGTTCGCCTCAATGATAGGATAAAGAGAAATTTCCTTGCCTCCAACCTGTGCACGCTGTGAAAGCTGGCTTACTGCCAAAGGCATAAACTCCTCTGCCTGTGATGAGGGAGAAGCGTAGGTTTTGTCCCCAATCTTTACGTTTCTCATCTGTGAAAGACGCATATCGGGAGCGGCGCATGAAATTCCGCTGTCGAGAAGATTGCCGTCGTAAAGGTCGGCGCTTCCGTTAATTGCGCCGTCGCCGGTCACGGAGACTATGATTTTTCCCTCACCGACGGCGCTTTCAGCTTGCTCAATAAAGGATATGAGGGTTTGGTTTCTGCTTTCTCCCGTCTCTTCGCCCTCATATGTTGCAAGGTCGAGAGAATATCCGGAGGGGAACTGTACCCCTGAGAGGATTATTTTATCCACAGGCATAGCCGCAACTTCTTTGATAATGTCAGTAAGATAGTTTCTGGCATCTTGCGAATAGGGGTTGAGCCAAGGCTTTCCGCCTTTGTCGAGGCTGTTGTCCAGCCACAGCACATCAGTATTGTTGTAGTGAACTGCCATAGCGGTATTTTCTCGAGCCATTAACGGGTCGTTAAAGCAGTTTACAACTCCGATAACGTTAAGTCCACCGTCCTTAAGGGCGGCAAGTATTTCGGAAAGGTTTTCAGTTGCTCCCTTTGCTGCTTCAGCTTCCTGTGCTGCGGCAACAGAAGTTCCGTAGGCTATTGTTCCGTCAGAGTTTTTCATATCTATAACTACGCTGTTAATACCTTTTGAAATTGCGTTTGTGGCAAATTCTTTTGCTGCCTCAGGGGATGAAAATGTTCCGGGCTGGACGTAAACGCCTTTAACAGCGGTTTCCTTTGGAGCTGGCGCTGTCGTCTCTTCAGACGGAGCGGCTCCTTCGCCACCTTCCAGTTCGGAGGGAGCCTCTGTAGCGATTGGAAGATCAGAGATGTCAAGCATAAGTGTTACACCGAAATATACAACGGTGAACAAAAGGGCAAAGGCTATGAATATTTTAATTCCTGAAAAAATCTTGCCTTTTATAACTCTTTTATTATAACGTCCGTCGGGACTTTTTCCGCCCTCAGGGTATTCTTTGGAAAAGCCGTAATAACTGTCGGTTTTATAGGCGTTAAAACGCCTGTCCTTTTTTGCCATAGAAATTCATGCCTTCCTTAAACGAAAAGTGACTGTCCCGAAAATCCCATAAAGGCAAGGGCGAGAAGTCCTATATAAATGAAAACCGCAGGAGTAAATTTAAAGCTTTCTGGAAGCTCCTTATTGGTTTTGATGCGCTGTATGCCGACGCTTATAAGAACGGTGGCAACTATAAATGCGATTCCTGCGCCGATTGCCGTACCCAAAGCTTCTATTATTCCGCCGGATGAGCTAAGTCTGTTAAGGAGAGGAATAGCCAAAACCAAGGTATTAAATCCTGCAATGCCTACAAGCTTTAAAAAGGTCTTGGAAGCTTTAAAGCCTTTTATCATAATAAGGATTACCAAAAGGTAGAGCACAAATTCGGTTCCTGCAAAAATAAGCAGATGCTCGACGAAGCCCAGTGCGTTTACCTGGGGAATAAGGTCAAATGCACGGCAGGATACAGCCGATAAAATAGAGAAAATCATTATAAATATGGAAACTATACCTATTTGTTTAGGCTTACTGCCTATTCTAACGGCTTCACCTACACCGTAACCGCCGCTTAAAACTATGTTTTGGAAAAACGCAGCGTAAAGAGCTGATATTATAAAATCAAAAAACAAGTTCATAATTAATCCTCCTTAAGCGTGGTTTCTTGTGCCGGTTCAGCGGTTTTGGTGGTTTTTGAGGTTGTTTTTTTGCGAGTAGCTTTTTTAGGAGCCGGAACCTCATTTGTTTCAGTGAAAGCTGCTTGTCCTGTAACTTCTGCGGCTGCTGTATCAGCGGCAGCGGCGTTTGTCTCAGCGTTTTCTGTTTTAACTTCCGCAGCTTTCTTAGTGGTACGCTTGCGTGTAGTCTTTTTAGAAGCGGGAGTTTCCGCTGTTTCTGTGGAAGCGGCTTGTCCTGTAACTTCTGCGGCTGCTGTATCAGCGGCAGCGGCGTTTGTCTCAG
>CAUDRD010000011.1 GCA_958451705.1 uncultured Oscillospiraceae bacterium | reverse complement strand
CTATTGCTTCCATCGACAGTTTCCATTGGGAAAAGGAAAAGTTTGTGCGTCCCCGTTCTTATGCAAAGCTCTGTGCTGTTGAGGGCAAAGGTATCTTTTTAAAAATGTGGTCCTTTGAAAAGGATGTGCGTGCGGTTTTTGAAAACCGGGATGACCCTGTGTACCGTGACAGCTGCCTTGAATTTTTCGTATGCCCTGTTGAGGGCTGTACGGTGCCTTACATCAATTTTGAAATGAACTCAAAAGGGGTTTTGCTTTCAGAATTTGGTGCCGGCAGAGGAAAAGAAAGACAAAAACTTGCCTCTTTATCTGCTGAGAGTCCGCAGGTTTCGCCCTTCACCGTCGAAGAAAACGGTGAAACCGCTTGGGGTGTCTCACTATTTGTAAGCGAAAAGCTGTTATCGGATTTAACGGGAACGAATTTTAAAATTCATCCCATGACCCTCAGAGGCAATTTTTATAAATGTGGAGACGATACGCCTGTTCCCCACTTTGGAGCCTTCTCCCCTGTTGGATCTGCTGAAAAAGGCTTCCATAACCCGGATTTATTTGCTGAACTGACTTTTACTTCCTATGAAGATTAATGTAAGGATATAAAAATATATTTCACCGAAAGGCTGTGTAAATCTTGACAAAACCTGTTTTTGACATTGAGGAAATTAAAGAACATTATGATTTTCCCGGAGCATATACCGGATATTATTGCATACATAACGGACACATTAATAATACTTATGTTCTTGAATTTGACCATGACGGAGAATATAAAGCATATCTTCTTCAGCAAATAAACACATATGTGTTTACTGATCCCGATAAGCTTATGGAAAACGTTGTAGGCGTTACCGAGTATCTCCATAACATTATAGTAGAAAACGGCGGAAACCCCGAAAGGGAGACATTAAACGTAATTAAAACAAAAGACAATATGCCATATTTTGTTTCAAAGGATAACAGATACTGGAGATGCTACAACTTTATAACTGATGCATACACCTGCCAGGCTATAGAAAATCCGATTGTCTTTTATAACTCAGCCGTAGCTTTCGGCAATTTCCAGCGTCTTCTTGCTGATTATCCCGCAGACAGTCTCCATGAGACTATACCAAACTTCCATAACACTGTTTCAAGGTACAACGACCTTATGGAAGCCGTAAAGAAAAACGCAGCCGGCAGACTTGACAGCGTCAAAGAGGAAGTCAAATTCGCTCAGGAGCATGAAGGCGACACCCACGTTGTAGTTGACCTTATTGCAGAAGGAAAGCTTCCCATGAGAGTTACCCACAATGACACAAAGCTTAACAACGTAATGTTCGATAATAAAACAGATAAGGGAATTTGCGTTATAGACCTTGATACGGTAATGCCGGGCTCCTCCCTTTACGATTTCGGCGACAGCATCCGTTTCGGTGCAAATCACGCTGCCGAAGATGAAAAAGATTTAAGTCTTGTATACCTTGACCTTAATCTTTTCGAACAGTATTGCAGAGGCTATCTTGAATCCGCAGGCAAGAGCCTCACTAAGACGGAGATCGAATATCTCCCCTTCTCTGCAAAGCTTATGACATTTGAATGCGGAATGAGATTCCTGGAAGATTACCTTAACGGTGATACATATTTTAAAATTACATACCCTGAACACAATCTTGACAGATGCCATACACAGTTTGCACTGGTCGCTGATATCGAAAGGAAATTTGATGAAATGAAAGCAATTGTTTCACGCATTTGCAGGGAGTTTGAAATTGAAAAGTAAAAAGCTTAAAATATTGGCATCAGTCATTGCGTCAGTTCTTATTTTGGTATCAGTGGTGTTTGCAGTGTTCACTCTCTCAGAAAAGAAAGCTCTGAAACAGGCAAAGCTTGCAGAGCTGAATCTTCCCGACGGATTTACAGTCACCGCCCATGCAGGAGCATTAGATACAACTCCTAACACTATGGAGTCTATAATAAAGTCCCTGAATTTTATAGGAAACGGAGTTATAGAAGTTGATGTACGGTTTACTGATTCGGGAAAACCGGTTCTCAGTCACAATGAAGTCAAAAGCGAAGAAAGCGAATATATTTCCCTTGAAGAATTTTTCAGCGTATTAAAAAAGTATCCTGCAAGGGCAAACCTTGACCTCAAGGAATTCTCAAACCTGCCTATAATACAGGAGCTTGCTGAAAAGTATGATGTAACTGAGCAGCTCTTCTTCACAGGCGTTTTTGAAGAAGAAGCTAAAAATGTGAAAAATTCCTGCCCGAACATTCCATACTATCTCAATGTATATCCCAATCCCATAAGGATAAAAAGTGATTCGTATTTGGATTCTATCGCTAAAACAATTACAGATTGCGGAGCTATAGGTATTAACATCAATTACCGTCTTGTATCCGAAGAGATGATAGTTAAAATGCACGACAAAAATCTTCTTGTTTCTCTTTGGACGGTAGACAATGAAGACGATATGTACATCGCCCTTGCCGAAGCTCCCGATAATATTACAACCCGAAACCCTGACCTGCTTACTGATATTATTGAGAAGCAATCGAAAAATTGAGATTATTGAGATTATTTTAAAACCCGCAAATCAATATGATTTGCGGGTTTTAGTTTGCCAATAAAGTCAATTTATTGTCATAACAATCTTCAAGGCGCTGTTTCGTGCAATTAAGCAGTGCGGAGAAAAACAGAGAAAAGTATTGTATTATCAAGGTTTTTCTTATGCAATCCCTCAGTCATATCTTACGCTTTGACTGCTCCCTTTACACAAGGGAGCCGATTTTTTGTGCTAAATTTAAGGTTTTTCTACAGTCTCAAACCCGTAAATCAAAAATGGTTTGCGGGTTTAATTTTAATTTTTTATATTTTTAAATTTCCCGTTTATACCATAAAAACGTCTGCGGCTAAAAGCCGCAGACGCCTTTTTATGAGTTATTCAGTTTGAACAGAATCTACATCAAAGATGTTATTTCTGCCAATCCCAGTTGTAGAAACGTACCTTTACAGGATCAGATGTGATCTTGTTGCCGTATACGTCTTCAACAGTAACCTGGATCCAGGCTGAACGTGCACCGATGCCGTTTGTAGCTGTAATAACAGCACTCATACCGTCTTCGGAAGCTGCGATTGTAGCCTGCTGATCGTTAGCGGACCATTTTGCATATTCCCAGCTTACGCTCTTAATGTCAGCGCCTTCGTTAACGCTGAGACCGAGTGTAACGGGAGTGCTGTTCCACCTCTTAGCCCAGGAAACCTTCTGATATACAACCTCACCAACGGGAGCTCCGTTCTGAGTGATTGTTACATCAGTAACTCTTGTGCCAAGATCGATTGCATAGAAAGCTTTGAGAAGCTCGTCACGTGCAGCGTTAATTGTTGCCTGAGTAGCAAGCTCGCTGTTAAGAACAAAGTTTGCTGTCTCAAGAGCTGCTGAAAGCTCTTCGGTAATCTGCTCATCTGTAAGGCCTGCGCCGTTTACAGCGTTAACTGCTGCAGTAAGAGCGGTCTTATCAGCACGAACAGTTACAACACAGCTTACTGTATATCCACCGTCTTCTGTTGTTGCAGTAATGAGAGTTTCACCGGGTGCAACAGCTGTTACAACTCCGCCCTCAACTGTAGCAACGTTAGTGTTGGTGGAAGCCCAGATAACGTTCTTATTCTTAGCAACAGAAGGTCCAACTGTAGCTTTAAGTGTAGTTGTCTGTCCTTCGAGAACGAAAGCCTCTGTACGGTCAATTGAAATCTCATATACTTTGCCCTGGAAGAGTGCAGTGAGTTTTGAGAAGAAATCAATGAGTCCGTTTGTGCCTACGCCGCTGCCGTTGATGAGGCCGAGACTGATAGTGTCGAGGGTCTTATCGGCGAACTTGGCGAGCTCTACAAGGTAGGAGTTTCCGCTGTTATAGAACTTCTGGAAAACTGCGCTCCAGCGCTCATTGAAGCCCTTAATAATCGAAACTGAGTTATCAAGAGTAGTATCTGTTCCTCTGAAGAGAACATAGATGGCATTAAGTGTCTTATCTACGCCATTATCCTCTTTATAAAGTCTCGCAAGAACATTGAGAATGTCGCGAAGATTCTTATTGAGTTGAGCGCTCATGTTTATCTTGTTAGCAATTATATCTGCTACTGTGTTGATGTTATCCTCATAGAAAGCAAGCTCTATAAGGTTACGCATAAGCACTGTAATAACGTCAGCCTTATCTGCATCAGCAAGACGATATGCAGTTTTGCCTGACTTCGAAGTATACTCTGTAACAGTTCCGACTGTAAGCATATTAAGATCGTAAAGGAACGGAATCTTAATATTTACAGGCTGTCCGTTTATTTCGAGCTTAGAAAGAGCATTGATGATGATCTGAGTGATATCAAGATCAAGGTTAAAGCTGATGTCATAAATCGGACGAGCTGTATCAAGCATTACAAATGCTGCCTGAGCGGCATTTTCAACGCTTACCTGGAGTCCATCGCTGTTGATGAAGTAAAGTGCATTGGGAAGGATCTCAAGAAGCTTGTTGACCGGATCGTTATAGATAGCTTCAACAAGGTTGAGAACAGGCTTAAGGATTGCGCTGAGAGCTGCATCCTCGTCGGCCTTAACCGCTGCAACATATTCATCAGCGGAAAGAATGTCATCGGGATTACATCCAAATGCCTCGAGCATCGGAATAATACCGTTCTGATATCCGTAATAGCCGTTTATCTTAGCTGTTCCAAGAATATCGAAATCTTCACCGGCAAAAACTGCTGCAAGAACAGGTGCAAAGGGCTTAAAGGCCTTTGTAAGAGCAGCTGCGAAGCCGTCCTTATCGCCATCTGTGAAGCCCCAGTTATAGCCTTCCTTAACCTCGTCCCAGCTGGAAATATCAAGACCGATTGCACCGAGAACGGGAGCAAGGTCAATGCCGACACCTGCAAGAGCGTCTTTGATCATAAGGACTATGCTGGTAACAGTAGCATTTGTATAAATGTTGCCTGTAATATAACCCTTAATAAGCTCGCTGAGAGTGGGAGCTCCGCTGCCCTGGAGAACGAGGATGAGGTTATCAATATAACCTGAAAGGTGATCAGCAAAATACTGAGCCTTGTCCTTTGTCCAGTCGTTAGTATAGGTTACATTATTTATTGCCTCACCGACTTTGTCGGAGAAAGCGTACTCGATTTCCTTAGAAGCATAATCCTCATAAGGAATGAGAAGCTCTGTAATTGCACAGATAACGTTTTCAGTGTTAAGTCCGATACCATTGATTATCTTGAGGATATCCTCACTGAGATTAATTTCAGAACCGGTAAAGGAGCTTACAAGTGACAATACAGAGTTTACAACGTCAGAATCGCCCAGAAGAGGAAGAACATAGCGGAGAACTGCAAGAAGTGTATCCGCCTTATCTGTTACAAGCTGATAGCGTGTTCCGCCTGTACGTCCGCTTGCAACACCTGAAATCATTTGGCCGTGGCTTGCAAGGATTGCCTGATTAATTGTGGGAAGCACAAGATTTGAATCAGGAGCTACCATGCCGAGAACCATGGTGATAATTTTGTTCATATCTCCGAGCATTGAAAGATCCATGCTGGGAAGAGCAAACTTAATTATACCGTAAAGACTGCCATCTTCTATACCGGCTATACCGAGAACATTTATTCCCATAACCGTAGCGTCAACTTTAGTAGCCTGCATAGCTGTGGTAATCATATCATGGTCAAGGATATATGCAATCTTTGGAAGAACATCTATGAGACTTGATACAGGTGCATCAGCTACTTTGTCAACCCAGGTAAGAAGCGGATTGAGAATAGCTGTAAACATCTCTTCAGATGTATTATAAGTGTTAAATGTGCTTGTAGGAACTACATTTTCGCATTCGAGAACCTCAAGAAGAGGAAGAATTGCGTTGTTGTAGAGATCCATATGAGTGATATTAAGATTTACCGAGGTAAATATAATATCTAATATCTTACCCGAGAAATTCTTATCTGTAAGAGCAGTTTTGATAATGGGAGTAAGTCCGCCGAGGGCCTGACCTACAGCAGCGATAAAGGTATCTTTATCATGTACGCCCCAAGTAACTGTAGAATCGAACTTCGTCCAGTCCTGTCCAGCAGCGTTAAGAGCTGCAACAGCTTCGGGATAACGATTTGCATCGATTGCCTTAGTAAGATTATTGGGATATACATAAAGTCCCATTCCGTCGAAAGCACCGAGAACCAGCGAACCGGTAATCTTTACACCGAGAATCTCTGTGAAAACCATATCCTTAAGGTTATCAACAATCATAGGATAAATGGTTGTAACAAGCTTGTTAACCATTGCGTCGGTATAGAGATTGTCGTTAATAGCGCTCTTGACAAGATCGGAAATAGAGCCTTTAGTGCCAAGCACAGGAGCAAGAGCCTCATTACCCATAAGGGAGTCAAGCTTTGTAATAACTGTGTTAAGCTTTTCGTTGGTTACTTTATAAACCTCATCAGATGTTCTTGCAACATCGCCTGCCATAGGAGCACGAGAAGGATATTCCATCTCTGTCTTAATATAATAAGCATAGAAGTTGGCGTTGTATTCTGCAAGAGCTTCTGTCATGGGAGCAACCTTTGCATAATCGGCTTTAAGCTCTTCAGAAGCACGATTTGAGATAACGTCCCAAATTCTCGCTTCAACTGCGCCGATAGCCTCTTTAACCTCATTGTGGTTAAGAAGGTTAACTGTTCCAACATCGTTGTAGTTGTCTACAATCTCACTAATCTGAGATTCTAAACGTGCAGTAAGAGTTGCATAGATAGAATCAACATAGGCTGTAATCTCGGCATATTTCTCACCGAATACACGGTTGATTGTTACCTGATCATATGCGTTGATTGCAGCAACCTTTTCTTCTGCAGTCTTGAGATAATTGTCAATAAGCTCATCTGTTGAAATCTTTGTAAGGTCCATTCCGAAAAGGTCGGCGTTGAAATATACAAAGTAATCAACAAGAGCAGCTTCATTAAGATGAATAAAGTCAATTTCAAGCTCAGCAGCTTTAATGAAATCTGTTACATAGCCTGTACCGTCTGTAAATACACGGTCAACGGCAGCCTGTGTGCGCTTTGTAACCATTTCATACTGCTCTTTAACTACCTTGAGAGCATCGAGAATTGTCTGCTCATCGTTGCCTTCGATAACAAGGCCGCCGATTGTAGTGTCAATTGTTGCCTTAAAGCCCTGAAGTTCCAGAACTTCTTTCTCTTCGTTTACAGAAGTGATATAGCTGTCAATCTCTTCAACTGTAAGGCCAACCTTTGCAAGAGCGGCATCCTTAGCCTCTTGAACGCAAGCATTAAAGTTAGATCTAAGAGTAGACATCTCGTCAAGAAGAGACTTGAGTGATTCAAGATCCATTCCTACGGGATTATTTTTATCCATCTTATCCTTTATTGCAACTAAATACTCTTCAGCGAGCTTGTTGTCGCGGGCATGGATTGTGGCATTTATAAAGGTCTCGATAGCATCTTTATCACCGAAGAAGTGATCTATTATTGCTTCCTGTCCCCAAACACCGCCGAGAGCATCAACAGCAGCCTGATTCTTTTTAGCAAGCTCACTAAGCTCAGCAGAATTCATTGTGAGAAGGTTTGTAGCAAGAAGATCATCGGTGAAATAAGCGCCGAAAGCTTTAAGGGCGGCAGAAATTTCAGTGTTTGCTCCACCCTCAGTTTTTTCCATACCGGTAAGATAATTCCAATATGTCATGAAAATCCAACCACTGGAATTAACTCCATGAGACCATTTATATGTAACAGTTGTATTGATGCTGTCCGGCAAATCTTTCAGCGAACCATAAGACATCAAAACGCTTCCGATGTCTTTTGTAATTACCAATCCATAATCTCTATTGCCAGGGTTACTGCTGCCACGGTTATTGCTTGTCATTCCACCAACAAATTTGTCGATTACGGAGTTAACATTATACTGTGCAAATGCCTCACCCATACGGTTTTGGAGTTCGGTCTTGATTTTCTTGGCAACTCCAGCAGCTGAACGTGGCTGATTAGTGCCGCTATCGTCATTTTTGTTTCCTACATCGGCAATTGTTTTAGCTACTTCCCAAAAAGCATCAGCTGCTTTTTCAACATCGCCGGTAGGGTCGCTGACGGTTGTCATATAACCATTTGAACCATATGAAGCGTTTGCAACATTTTCGCTTTTGAGGGCATTTGCTAGAGTATCCCATGGGTCTTCAGCCGCAAAAGCTACAAAGCCGGCACTAACGCTCATTATGACCATAAGCATAGCCATAAAGACGCTCAGTACTCTTTTAGAAGTTTTCATTTCATTACCTCTTTTCATTTTAAATGTTTGCATCACCGTACCTTTCGGCTTATGCGTCAACAGCTAATGAGTTGCATAAAAAGCCGAGTAATAATTTACTTCTACGTTTTTATAACCACTCCTTTTCTAAAAAATTGAATACAAAACATCCGTATAAGCGGAGTAAATGACAGCATTTTTACCAACGCTTCACAGTATCCGCCCAAATTATAACAAATTTATTAACAATGTTCAATGCATATAATTGTCAATATTATCAATAATTTTTGGTAAATTATTATCAAACTATTGTCAATGCATAACTTTTGACATCTTTTACTTCTAATAAAGTAGATGTTAGAACTTTTAACATAATAAGTGATAACAATAAATCAAAAAGGTCTGTGCCAATTAAGCTCAGACCTTTATAATTGAAATGTTAAATTTTAATGCAAATTATACTTCAGAAAATCTGGTGGCTATACTGCTTAGCCTAAAGTCCACCGGTTCCTGTTTTCTTGTACTTCGGTAAATGCTCATTATTAGTCCTATTGCTATATATATACAAAGATTGGACGAACCGCCGGCGCTGAAAAACGGAAGGGTGATTCCTATAACCGGGAAAATTCTGATACACATACTTATGTTGATTATAGCCTGGCTGCCTATCATGGCTGCCGTTCCGCAGCACATGAGATAAGCTTTGTTGTCACCCGATTTTTTACCTACGGAAATTATCCGCATGATAATAGCAAAAAGCAAGATCAAAACCACAATTATGCCGATAAGACCCAGCTCTTCGCCTATGGAAGCGAGAATCATATCGTTCTGACCTTCGGGGACGGCTCCGTTTTGGGTGTATTCGCCGTTGAATAACCCCTTACCGAAAACTCCGCCTGAGCCCATAGCGTTAAGCGCCTGATTTTGCTGATAGGCTTCTTCGAGAGCATAATGCTCAGGATATATAATTGCAAGGACACGATTTTTCTGATACTGATTAAATATCTTTGCCTTATCACCCAGCACCCAAAGTATCGGGATAACAACAGCCAAAAGTCCCGCTCCTGCGGCAAAATATCCCCAGTGCATTCCGGCAACAAGAAGCATTGCCATGCATATAAGCAGGAACACCAAAGCAGAACCGGCATCTCCTGTTTTCATAACAAGACCGAAAGGAATAAGGGCATGAACCGCCAGTAAAGCGATATTCTTAAAGGAATTGAGATTTTCCTTGACTAAATCAAGATGCACCGCAAAGGTGATTATATAACCTATTTTAACAAGCTCCGATGGCTGAAAATAAAATACTTTAAGATCGAGCCATACCTTTGAGTCGGGACGCAGCGGAGGCGCAACACCGAACAAAAAGACCACAAACATTATACCGATACAGAAAATACCAATTAACGGCCACAGTTTAGCAATAAATTCATAATCTATAAATGATATAATAATACACAGTACGACACCCATTGCAACGGCAAGAACCATGGTTTTCATGTCGCCAGGTATTAACTCACCGTCAGTTAAAGTGTGCTTTGTTACACTGTATACCATCAATATTCCAAAAGCTGAAGCTAAAAGAGATAAAATAAGCAAAAGCTTGTCCGTACCCTTAAAGGCATTTTTTAAAACACCGCTTCGGTTTCTCAAAAATAATCACCACCGACTAAAATTTTCTGCTTTTCATTATATCCTTAATCCTATTTTTGTTCAAGTAAAAATACTTTAACCAATTGTTAAAATGTGATATAATAGCCACAGCAAAGCCACAATAATTTTAAACGCTTATTTTAATATGACGGAAAGACCGCCGAAAGGTATATATTATATATGAAAAGGATTATTTCAAACAGCGCCGCCGAAACAGAAAAAATAGGCGCAGAATTTGCAAAAAGTCTAAATGGTTCTCAGGTAATTGCCTTTTACGGAGATTTGGGAGCCGGCAAAACCGCTTTCATAAGAGGCATGGCAAAGGGCTTCGGCCTCGACGCTGAGGTCAGCAGCCCCACATTCGCCCTTGTTCACGAATACGGCGGCTCTCCCCTGTTTTGTCATTTCGATATGTACAGGGTTGACTCCTGGGAGGATTTATATTCAACCGGATTTTTCGATTATATTGACATGGGAGCTATTCTTGCCGTTGAATGGAGCGAAAACATAGAAAACGCTCTACCCGACAATACTATCAGAATAGAAATAAATAAAACTGATAAAGAAAACCAAAGAATAATAACTATAAACACAGTGACACAGGAGAAGCAAAATGAAAATTCTTGCAATTGACAGTTCTGCAGGGGCGGCAAGCGTTGCAGTAACGGAAGATAAAAAAATACTCAGCGAATGTTATATAAACAAGGGGCTTACCCACAGCCAGACCCTTATACCAATGGTTGACTTTGCCCTTAAAAATGCCGGTATGAAAACACAGGACATTGACGTTTTCGCTGTTACAAATGGTCCCGGTTCCTTTACGGGAGTCAGAATAGGCGTTGCTGCAATAAAGGGTCTCGCCATGGGAGCTGATAAACCCTGCTTAGGTGTTTCAACCCTTGAAGCCATGGCAAATTCCCTGAGACTTTGGGATGACTTTACAATTTGCTGCGTAATGGACGCAAGATGCAGCCAGTTTTACACGGCAAACTTTTACTGCGAAAACGGCATATTAACCCGTCTTACACCGGACAGAGCTATTTCCTCAGAGGAGCTTATAGGTGAGCTTGAATGTATTGACGGAAAAATAGTGATCACCGGCGACGGAGCTGAGCTTTTATACAATAAAGTAAAGGATACTATACCTGAAACAGTTCTCGCACCTGAAAATTTAAGGTGGCAGAGAGCTTACGGAGCGGCTGTTTTGGCGGCCGAAAATAAAGAAAATTTTGTTCTGGGAGAGAAGCTGGAGGTTTCATATCTCAGGCTGCCTCAAGCGGAACGTGAACTTAAAAAGAAAAAGGAGAATTTAAAATGATAGCACTTGGTTCAGATCACGGCGGATACGAGCTTAAAGAGGCCATAAAAAAGCACCTTGAGGAAAAGGGCATTGAATACAAGGACTACGGAACCTATTCCCCCGATTCTGTAGACTACGCAATTATTGCCGCAAAGGCAGCTAAGGGCATAGTTTCAGGGGAATGTGAAAGAGGTATACTTTGCTGCGGCACAGGTATAGGTATTTCAATGGCTGCAAATAAGGTTAAGGGTATCAGAGCTGCTTGCTGCTCCGACTATTTCAGCGCAAAATATACAAGACTCCACAACGACGCAAACGTCCTTTGCATGGGCGGCAGAGTTGTAGGTGTAGGTCTTGCCCTTGAGCTTGTAGACGTTTTCCTCGAGACTGAATTTGAAGGCGGACGCCACCAGCGCAGAGTTGACCAAATTACAGCAATAGAAAACGGCGAGCTTTAATTTAGAGGTGATTTTTTGCTTAATATAGGAGCGCATCTTTCTTCATCTAAGGGCTTTCTCCATATGGGTAAAGAGGCTGTTTCCATAGGAGGAAACACTTTTCAGTTTTTCACAAGAAATCCCAGAGGCGCAAAGGCTAAGGATATTGACCCCGCCGACGCAAAGGCTCTCAACACCTTTATGGCGGAAAACGGTTTTGCAAAAATCCTTGCCCATGCCCCCTACACCCTCAACCCTTGTGCGAAGGATGAAAAAATCTTAGAATTTGCCCTTATGACAATGGCCGATGACCTAAAGCGTATGGAATATGTCCCGGGAAATTATTATAATTTTCATCCTGGCAGTCATGTGGGACAGGGCGCCGAAACAGGCATAGAAAAAATTGCGGAGCTTCTCAATAAAATCCTCAAAGAGGAACAGACAACCACCGTGCTTCTTGAAACCATGTCCGGAAAGGGCAGCGAAGTGGGCAGAAGCTTTGAAGAAATAAAGGCAATAATAGACCGCACTGAGCTTTCCGATAAATTGGGAGTCTGCCTTGATACCTGTCACATATACTCCGCAGGATACGATATTGTAAACAATCTTGACGGGGTACTGGAAGAATTTGACAGAGTGTTAGGACTTAAAAGACTTAAAGCCATACATCTTAATGACAGCATGATGCCCTTTGCCTCAAATAAGGACAGGCACGAAAAAATCGGTAAGGGCACCATAGGCCTTGAAGCTATTTCGAGGTTTATCTGCCACGACGCTTTAAAGGATATACCCATGTTTCTTGAAACACCCAATGAGCTGAGCGGCTACAAAGAGGAGATTGCTATGCTCAGAGGAATCAGAGGCGAAAACTGATTTTCGGAGGCTTTAAAATGGACGCTGTAGGAAGAGTTATTCTTATAATCGCTTTAATTTTAGCTGTTATCGCTGTTGCGGCAGCTGCTTTAAGATATATTTATTTCTACAAAAAAGAGCATTTTGAATGTCCTCACTGCGGGAATAAATTTAAGCCCAAGGTTTTAAATATGATATTTTCCGTAAACGCAGTAGAAGGTAAAATCATCACCTGCCCCAAATGCGGAGAAAGAGAGTATATGGAACCTAAAAAAGATAAATAATCTCAAAGATAAAAACATCGGCACAGACTAAACCGTGCCGATGTTTTTTCTGTTTATTCTAAAATCTCATTTATAAATTTTACAATTTCGTTCATGCACTTTTTATATACGGGCAGAAAATAGAGTATCTGAAAATCGTGTATAAACGCTGCGTCCTTTTTGCCGTAAAATACGGTTTTGTGATAAACTCCGCTGGTTTCCAAAACCTTATCCATGGCGACGCTTTCCTCAAATAATCCATCGTCATAGGAGTCCGTCACAAAGGATGGCGGAAAATCACCCGTTATATGAAGCAGCGGCGAAACCTCAACCCACTCCCCTGTCTTTGCCAAATCACGAAGAGAATGAATATTTAAAAGTCCCTTTATATATTTTCCTATTGCAGGAACTCTCACCTTTACCGCCGATTTAATATCGAAGGCTCCGCACAAAAGCACTAGAGCCGAAATTTTGATGTTTTTTACCTTTTCCTCATATCCGCTTTCCTTTGCATAGGCCTTATTTGTGCAAAGGCATCCTAATGTTGCGGAAAGATGTGCTCCGGCGGAATCCCCGCCCACAATGAGCTTCGAGATGTCCGCTCCGTATTTTTCTCCGTTTTCTATCACCCAGTTAACTGCGTCGATAATATCCTCTATCTGAGCCGGATATCGGTGTTCCGGAGCAAGACGGTAATCTATATTAAAAACCACAAATCCCTTTTGGGCAATACAGCGGCAGTAATGATGGAAAAAAGTTTTATCGACTGTACTCCAGCCGCCGCCGTGAATATATACAAACGCCGGCAAAGCCTTGCTCATTTTTTCCGGCCGGTGAATATCAAGCAAATGCCATTTTTCGTTATCTTCCCCATAGGGAATATCTATAATATCCTTAACACCTTTAACCTTTGGCGCCGGCTTCATAAGCATAGACCAGCGGAAATCCGTGCGTACCCTTTTAATTTTTGAGCTTAAATCTGTTCCTGTCCCCATACATATCCCCTTTAATTTTAAGATGAAGATTTAACGTGCTTTTTTATTGCCTCAAAGCTCTCTTTACTTATTACATGCTCGATTTTACAGGCATCAGCAGCGGCCGTTTCAGGGTCAACCCCTAAAAAAACAAGCCATTTTGTAAGGAGCGTATGTTTTTCATACACTGCCTCCGCAATTTCTCTGCCCTTTTCGGTAAGAGTTATTCTTCCCTCAGGGGACATATTAATATAACCGTTTTCTCTTAAATTTTTCATTGCCACGCTGACGCTGGGTTTACTGAAATTAAGATGCGCCGCAATGTCAACCGAACGAACAGAAGGATTTTTTAAACCTAAAACAAGTATAGTCTCAAGATAATTTTCAGCTGATTCCTGTATTTTCAAAATTATCACATCCGTAATTTTTGTTATAAACATAATAACACAAGGAAGATACAAAATCAAATTTTAAAAACTTGTGAAAAAACTATTGACAATAAAGTTAGTTAATGCTAACATTAGTTACAGTTAGTCGCAACTAATTCATCTTTCAATGAAAGAAGGAGGTAATATTGATGCCCTTAACAATGGTTAATGCAGGAGAAATGCAAAAAATCAAGCGTATAGGCGGCAACAGCGAAATAAAAAAGCACCTTGGTTCACTTGGCTTTACAGTAGGTGAACAAATCAGCGTTATCTCTAAAAACACAGGTAATGTTATAGTAAGCGTAAAGGATACACGCATTGCCATAAGCAAAGAAATGGCAAATAAAATTATGGTGTAAGTCGAAAGGAGTGAGCAAAGTGGAAACTTTAAACAAAGTAAAATGCGGCAGAACCGTAACCGTAACCAAAATCACCGGCCAAGGAGCCGTTA
>CAUDRD010000010.1 GCA_958451705.1 uncultured Oscillospiraceae bacterium | reverse complement strand
GTTCTGTTGTAAAGCTTAAAGTAGCTTTCGTCAAGATTATATTTTAAAGGACTTACATAAATTATTTTTTTGCTGTACATTCCGTTTATAACGTCCTGGTCTGCAAAATAAAGCTTATCTCCGTTTTTGTCTATGTATTTAAGTATTTCCTCCCTGCTGTGTTCTTCCCTTATCTGTTTAAGGTTCATTAAGAGTACGCCGGAGTTTATATATTGTGAATTTTTGCACATTCTAAGGCGCATACGGTTGAAAAGCTGAGTTACCGGAATACCGTGGCTTGCTGCTGCAAAACAGTTCTTATTAAGGTCGGTGTTATAAAGTTCATCAATTTTGCCGATTATAGTTATATCCGGGTCAAGGTAAAGTATTTTATCAAGCTCCATTGGAAGATGCCACGGGGCAAAAATTCTGAAATAAGCTTCTTTGGTAAGGTGCCTTAAAATAGGAAATTCCTCTCCAAAATTATCGGGAAGCTTTATGGGGATAATTTTCGCCTTTCTGTTTTTAAGGGAGTCGGAAACCGATTCAATCTCCGCATTGGTAAGGGATGAGTGCAAAACATATATATCAAAAAAGTCATCGGGATTTGAGAAAGTGAGGGAACGAAGCATCACTTTTAACGGAGGAATATAGCCGGAATTTAGACACACAAGAATATTCATTTTCATTTCAAATATCTCCTTTTTGTTTTGTGAGCACATTATATATTTTTGCTGTTACCTTTTTTTGAAAGAAAAATTTCAAAATATGTATTAAATGGTTACAAATTTGTAAAATAAAATAAGCGCTTTTGTAATTAATTTGAAAACGGTAATTATATGTGCTATTATTTGGAAAAAGGAGGGATTTTAATGGATTTCATTGATATATCGAAAAATATATTTGAAGCCGATGTTTATCCCGGTGATCCGTCTCCCGTTGCTGAAAAGCTAAGCCGCATGGAGTTAGGTGACGAGTGCAACCTGACTGCCATGTATGCGTGTCTCCATAACGGAACCCACTGTGACGCTCCACTGCACTTTATAGAGGACGGAGCGTGTATTAAAGATTTAGATATTTCGCTTTTCATAGGACCCTGTACAGTAATCGAAGCGGGGAATGTTATAACGGGAGAAATAATAGATAAATATCTTCCTTACGGCTGCGAAAGAGTGCTGTTTAAAACAAACGGCGGTTTTATACACGAAAGTGCTGCTGCGGAATTGGCTCTCAGAGGGGTAAAGCTTATCGGCATAGACAGCTTTTCCATTGACCCTCAGGGGGATTTTGAGCCATTGGCTCACCGTGCCCTGTTAAGTAAAGGAGTTGTGGTCTTAGAGGGACTCAATCTTTCTCAGGCTGAGCCGGGAGAATACTTTTTAATTGCTCCGCCGGTTAATACAGGTGACCTTGAAGCGGCGCCGGTAAGGGCCGTATTAATTTCGGGATACATATTTTGGGGCGGCAAAAACTGAGGTTTCCTAAGTGTTGCCAAAAATAGTAAAATATTGTATAATACGATAGAAAAATTGCTGTTTTCTTCGCTATGCGAGTAGTTCTTTATTGCGAGTTCTTTTAAGGCGGATCTTTATTCAAGTCATTTTTCTTTTTATGAAAGGTTAACGTCTGTAAAATCCGCTTAAATAAAAATATAGGTGATTAAAAAATGAAAAGACTTTTTGATATAGTTTTCAGTTTTCTTGCAATTGTTGTTTTAGCTTTACCTATGGCGATAATAGCCATAATAATTATGGCGACAGACGGACGGCCCGTAGTGTTCAGGCAGGAAAGAGTTGGTCTTGGCAACAAAACATTTAGAATAAGAAAGTTTCGTTCCATGAAGGTAGGAACAAAGAACGTAGCCACAAAAGACCTCAAAAATTCTGATGACTGTATTACTCCAATCGGCAAGGTGCTCAGAAAGACAAGTCTTGACGAGCTGCCCCAGCTTATAAATATACTTGAGGGCACAATGAGCTTTGTGGGTCCGAGACCTCTTATCCCTCAGGAAGATCATATTAGAAAAATGAGAGCGGCCAAAAACGTTTATTCCGTAAGACCCGGGGTTACGGGACTTGCTCAGGTTAACGGAAGAGATATGATAACCGAGGAGCAAAAGGTAAACTGGGATGCGGAGTATGTCCAGAACCAAAGTATGCTGCTGGATATTAAAATTCTCTTTAAAACAGTTGCAGTAGTATTTTCGGGCAAGGGCTTTGCCGAAGGCGGAGATCTTAATAAAAGCAAAAGCGGCCAAAAAAGCGATAAGTAAAAATTTATTAGGGGTATCAATATTGTACATTTGAGGAGTCGAGGAAATCGGCTCTTTATTTTTTTCTCTGAAACGAAGCGAAAAAAGAATCATCATTGGCTCCGTTAAATAAAGTCAAGGTGTATATAATATTGATTTAGGACGAGAATTAAAGTAATATATCCTTAGTTAGGTGGGCTTTAGCCCGTGAAAGGGTGATTTTTTTGAGAAGAAGCGGCGTTCTTATGCATATTTCCTCCCTGCCTTCAGGTTACGGTATAGGCTCTTTCGGTAAAGAGGCTTATGAGTTTGTGGATTTTCTAAAAAATTCGGGACAGTCACTGTGGCAGATACTGCCTCTTTGTCCCGGAGGAAAGGGAAACTCCCCTTATATGAGTTTTTCAAATTTTGCTGGAAACAGTTTGTTTATTGATTTGGATTTTTTATGCCAAAAAGGACTTTTGACCGAAAGTGAAATCCACAGCTGCGATTTCGGAGAGGAAGAAAGTCGGGTGGATTTTGAAAAAGTAACAGCTTCAAGGGAAAAGCTGCTGATGTCAGCGGCAAAAAAATTTTTCCTGAGTGTTCCCCATGACTATGAAGAGTTCTGTAAGGAAAACGAGTTTTGGCTTCGTGATTTTGCACTTTTCATGGCTCTTAAAGAAAAGTACGGCGATATTCCCTGGAATCAGTGGGACAAGCCCTTAAAACTTAGGGAAGAAAAAGCTCTTGCAAAGGCGGAAGCTGAGCTTTCGGAGAAAGTTAACCGTTATAAAATGGAGCAATATCTTTTTTACAGCCAGTGGTATGCCCTTAAAAGCTATGCCAATAAAAAAGGAATCGAGATAGTAGGCGACATTCCCATATATGTGGCCTATGACAGCGCCGATGTTTGGGCGTCGCCGGAAAACTTTCTTTTAGATGAAGAGTACAGTCCCCGTGTAGTTGCAGGATGTCCCCCGGATGCTTTTTCCGAGGACGGCCAGCTTTGGGGAAACCCTGTTTATGACTGGAATAAAATGAAAGAGGACGGCTATCTTTGGTGGACACAGCGTCTTTCCACCGCTTTAAAGGTTTACGACAGGGTGCGTATTGACCATTTCAGAGGCTTTGAGTCCTATTACTGCATCGGTTCTCAGGAGAAAACCGCCAAAAACGGAAAGTGGGAAAAGGGTCCGGGCAGCGAATTTTTCGCACTTATGAAGAAAAAGCTCGGTTCTCTGCCCGTTATAGCAGAGGATTTAGGTATGCTTACCGACGACGTAAGAAAAATGCTTAAAAAAACAGGGCTTCCCGGCATGAAGATCCTGGAGTTTGCCTTTGATGCAGATGACAGCAGCGCATATCTTCCCCACAACCATATTAAAAACTGTGTAGTGTATACGGGAACCCATGATAACGATACGGTGCTGGGCTGGATTGATTCTCTTAGCCAAAAGGACAGAGCCTTTGTGAAAAGATATTTACGCCTAAGTGTACGGGAAGGATATAATTGGGGCATAATAAAGTCGGCGATGATGAGCGTTGCCGATACGGTAATTATTCCCATGCAGGATTTTTTAGGCCTCGGCAGTGAGGGAAGGATGAATGTGCCCGGTGTTGCCACGGGAAATTGGAGCTG
This sequence comes from uncultured Oscillospiraceae bacterium, assembly GCA_958451705.1. Classification (GTDB taxonomy): domain Bacteria; phylum Bacillota; class Clostridia; order Oscillospirales; family Acutalibacteraceae; genus UMGS263. The sequence continues at coordinate 10,995 of CAUDRD010000010.1, read as the reverse complement.
GAGGATGAAAAACGGCGCCGCAGATGAAAAGCTCTCTAAAAAGATTAAAAAGATAACGGAAACTTACCGCAGACTTCCCCCTGAAAAGAAAAAGGGAAAATCCGAGAAAAAGTAATATAAAGCTTTATACAGAAAGGATTGATTTTATGTCAAAGACCTTTGAAAGCATGAGCATTTTTTCACGCAGTATGTATCAAAAAGAGCTTTCGGAGCTTTCGCCTGAGGAGCTTCATTATGTCACTGCAGCGGCGGTAATGAACAGTATTTCAGATAACTGGAACGAAAGCCGCAAAAAGCACCACGAAAACCGCAGAGCCTGTTATCTTTCGGCGGAGTTTTTAACGGGCAGAGCCATATATAATAATCTCCTGTGTGCAGGACTTGATAATGAAGCCAAGGAATTTTTTGAAGAAAAAGGCCTTAGTTTTTCTGCCTTTGAAGAAATTGAGGATGCCGCTTTAGGCAACGGCGGTTTGGGTCGTCTTGCAGCCTGTTTTCTCGACAGTGCAGCCTCTTTGAACCTTCCCCTTGACGGCTATGGAATAAGATATAAATACGGACTGTTTAAGCAGAAAATTGAAGAAGGCTTTCAAAAGGAAGAGCCTGACGATTGGTCAAGGTTTGGTGACCCATGGTCCGTCCGCCGTGAAGAGGATTCTGTTATTGTAGAGTTTGGAGCCGGAGAAAAGGTAAAGGCGGTTCCCTACGATATGCCAATATTCGGCTACGGTACCGACCATATTTCCACTTTACGCCTTTGGCAGTGCGAAAGCGTTGAACCCTTTGATTTTGACAAGTTTTCACAGGGCAGACATAATTCGTCCCTTAAATACAAAAACAGAGCTGAGGATGTTTCCCGTGTGCTTTATCCGGGAGATGACACTGTCAGCGGAAAGCTTCTCAGGCTCAGGCAGGAATATTTCTTTTCAAGCGCATCCCTTAAGGACATAATCCGCACCTTTAAAAAGGAACACGGCGAAAATCTCACTCAGCTGGGAGATTACACTGCTATACAGCTTAACGATACTCATCCGGCCCTTTCAGTACCGGAGCTTGTGCGTATTCTCACCGAAGAAGAGGGGATTTATTTTGACGAAGCTCTTCTTACGGCACGCAGTGTTTTCGGATACACAAATCACACAATTATGCAGGAAGCTTTGGAAAAATGGGATATGAAGCTGCTTCGTGCAGTGTGCCCTAAAACGGCTAAGATAATAACCCTTATAAACCGCCGCTTAAAGCAGGAGCTTAAAGACATGGGTGCGGAAAAAGAAAATATGCATATTGTTCAGGGCTCCGCAGTGCATATGGCGAACCTCTCCGCATACGGTTCAGGACACATAAACGGAGTCGCAAAAATCCATACGGATATTTTAAAGGAGCGGGTTTTAAAGGATTGGTATGAGCTTTATCCTGAAAAATTCCTCAATGTTACAAACGGAATAACTCCAAGAAGATGGATTGTTTTGGCGAATCCTGAGCTGAGCAGCCTTATAACGGAGCTTTTAGGCAGCGAACTGTGGAAAAAGGATTTAAGCTTTCTTGAGGGGCTTAAAAAATATGCTGATGATAAGAGAGTTATTGAGAAATTTATAAAAATAAAGGAAGATAACAAAAATCACCTTGCTCAGTATGTAAAAAAGCACAGCGGCATGAAGATAAATCCCAATACGGTTTTTGACGTACAGATAAAGCGTCTCCATGAGTATAAACGTCAGCTTCTCAATATACTTACTGTATTGGAAATATACTTCGAGCTTAAAGAAGGCAGCCTTTCCGGCTTTAATCCAACAACGGTTATATTTGCGGGGAAAGCCGCACCCAGCTATTTCAGGGCTAAAGGTATAATAAAACTCATAAATGAGGTCGCAGAACTTATAGATAATGACCCGGATATGAAGGGCATACTGAAAGTTGTATTTCTGCCCGACTATAACGTGTCCTACGCTGAAAAAATAGTCTCCGCCGCAGATATTTCCCAGCAAATTTCCACTGCCGGAACAGAGGCCAGCGGAACGGGTAATATGAAGCTTGCCCTTAACGGAGCGGTAACCTTCGGCACTATGGACGGAGCCAATATAGAGATAGTGGAAAAGGCGGGAAAGGAGAATAACTATATTTTCGGTGCCGATGCAAAAGAGATCGAAGAAATCTACGAAAGCTATGACCCTGTTGCGCTTATGGAAGAAGATCCGAAAATAAAGCGGTGTATGAGTGCCCTTATAGACGGCACTTTAGATGACGGCGGTACGGGAATGTTCCGTGAGCTTTACGACTCTTTAACTATTGGCGCCAGCTGGCACAGACCTGACCATTATTTTGTCCTTCATGATTTTGAAAGCTGTCTTGAAACAAGGCTGCGTCTTAACGCAGATACGGCTGATAAAGAAGGTTTTGCAAAAAAATGCTGGCTCAATATGTGTTCCTGCGGGGAGTTTTCTTCAGACCGCTCGGTCTCGGAATATGCCCAAAAGGTTTGGAAAATTGAAAAAGTATAATTTAATAAAGACAGCAAAAGGCGCAGAAATATTTCTGCGCCTTTTCTCTTTGCCCAACATAAATGCTGTTAAGTCAGCTTGATATATCGATATCCCGTGCCTCTTTTGGATTCTGAGCGATTTCTTCACGGGGCAAAACTCCAAAGAGTATCTTGTCAAGATAGTAGCTGAAAGACTTGAAAATATTGTTTCCGGTAAAAGCCCGTATCTCTTCGTAGCTGAAAACTCCGTCTTTGGCATATGCTGCCATAAAAGCCGTGTGAAAGCCTATTGCCACATGGAATGGGTCGGCTTCAACACAGGATTGCTTTAAAATTTCTTTTGTAAGCTGTATAAATTTTGCTTGGTGAAATTCTACTATTTCCCGACGCAGTTCCCTGATTACAGAGGGAGGCGATAAATTAATAGTATAAAGTATGTATGGGACAAATTTATGCTGCTCAAATACTGTTTGGTAACAACTAAAAATATTGAGAAGATTATCCCTGAGATTGAGATTTTTGTGAAATTGATAAATGTCAAAAATTTCATTGATAAGGGAATAAGAATACTTACAGCAGGAGACAAAAAGATCTTCCTTGTCGCTGAAGTAGTAATAGAATTTGCCTTTTGATATATGTCCGGCTTTGCAAATCTCGTTTATTGAAGTTCCGTCATAACCGTAAACTGCGAACAATTTGGAGGCAGATTCTATAATTTCGTTAACGTTGCTATGTAAATCCATTAAGAAAACCGCCTTTTGTTTATCAAATAATGTCAAATCGCCTTAATTTTAACATAAAGAATTATAAATGCAAATTACGAAAATTATTGATTTTGTAGTAAATTTTATATTTTAAGGTGAAATATATTGCCAAATTGTCATAAATGATAAACTTTTCATTAAATAAAACAAAAAAATACATAAAATTTATCAGAGATTTACAATTGAAATTGTGTTCACAAAAGAGGATAATGAGATGGAACCACACGGGAGAAACTCCTGTGTACAAAAAACATAGGGAGGAATACAAAAATGAAAAAGAGTAAAAAAATTCTTAGTGTGATTCTGGCTCTTGTAATGGTCTTCTCAAGCCTTTCTGCAGCGGTTATCGCTTTTGCAGCAAAAGAAGACATTTACACAGACGTAATCACAAAGGAAAAAGTTGATGCACTTATAGGAGACACCAATACGCTTCTCAAGCAGAAGGTAATTACAGGCTCCGCTTTTGAGGAGATATACAAAATGCTTCCCTCTCTTAAGGCGGTTGTAAGTATAGAGGGCGGAACAATCGCTTCTGATAATGTTAAATTTTATCAGACTCTTTATCCCGAGCGCTTTGAAAAACTTTCAACATCGGACGGAAAAATTAAAGCCGACGTTAAAGATGAAAAAGGCAACATTACAGAAAAGGGTACTTTTACACTTTTCTTTGAAGAAAATCCGATTGTTTTAAAAAACGATGAGCAGGTGGTAGCTGAAGCCGAAAAGCTTATTGATATGGTTTTAGTTGACAATATGTGTCAAACTCTTACAATGGCAATCGCTTTTGCTCAGGCCAATGGAGAGCCTTTGTTCAAGGGGTTTGATAAAGTTTGCCAGTCACTTGGTATTGAACAGAGCGCCTCCCTTTACGATCTGCTTCTTACCAATGCCGCAGGAGTAAGAACATATTTCAAAAATATTGTGAATGCTGTTCTGCCTAATGCGGCAAACGGAATTATTTCAATTTTACGCAAGGTTGCAGTAAAAGAAAATTTGGGACTGCTTTACACAGGTGTTTCAGATATTTTAAATAATCTTTCAGCAGTTCTCACAATGGTCAACTCTTTTATGCCCGGAGTGCTTCCCGCTGATATTATGGAAACCATAAACGGCCTTGTCAAAGATTTCAACGCCCTTCCCACACTTGACAATCCAAAGAGATTTAACCTTGAAAAGGCAGCGTCTCTTGTTTTTGCCAACTATGCAAAGGTAGACGGAGACCTTGTTTTTGTCGACGATATTACAAAGGCAACAGACGGAAAGAATTTCTATCTTGAGCATCTTGATAGGTTACTGTCCGATCTCGGTGCCGCAAAGGATAATTCAGAGGCGTTTGTAATTGTTTACAATTATCTCTTTAAGAATGTTATCAAAAATTCCGGTAACATGGCTATTATATTCAAGCTTGTAAAACTCCCTGCTTCAATAAATCCCGATTTGTTTGCCAGCGCAACATCGGATGAACTCTTTGAACTTTTATATCAGATTGCTGGTCAGGCAACTGGCAGAATCGAGCCTGAAGTTCCTGAGGAGCCTACAGTTCCAACAGATCCGTCCGCTCCTGCCGATCCCACTGAACCTGCTGAGCCGTCTGCTCCTTCCGCTCCCGCAACACCTCCCTCAAATGGCGATTCAGCAGTTATCGGAATATTTGCAGCTGTGGCTGCTCTTGCCTGCGCAGCTCTTGTGTTCACAAAAAAGAGAAAGTAATTAAATAGATTTTATTCATTTCACTTCTTTCACATACGAAACCGCTAAGCGAGGTACCTGCTGTCCTTTTTGTTTTGGGCAGCAGGTGCTTCGCTTTGATCTTATGTAACTTCAGCTTATTTTTCCGTGTAAAAATTTATTTTAAAAATTGCCTACAAAACTATAAAAAAGTCTTGATTTTTTGTTTTGTATAGGGTATTATTCAATTGTACCAAAACCGAATATCGGCTTGTTTCAGAGGTTGAGAGTAAAGCTAAAATCCCCAAAATACGGGGCGTTTTTGCTTTGCTCTTTTTTATTTAGAAAAAGGGAGTGGGAAAATGGTAGATGTAGCAGTTATCGGCTGCGGAGTTATAGGCGCAGCGGTGGCTATGGAGCTGGCAAAACGTCAGGTTTCTGTTGTAGTGCTTGAAAAGAACAACGATGTTGCAATGGGTACTACAAAAGCTAACAGCGCAATTCTTCACGCAGGTTATGACCCGGAACCGGGTACGCTTATGGCAAGACTTAATGTAAGAGGCGTGGAGCTTGCAAAGCAGATTTGCGAAGACCTGGACGTTCACAGAAAGCAGATAGGCAGCCTTGTTCTTGCCTTTACCGATGAGGAAGTGCCTCATGTTGAAAAGCTTTATGAAAACGCAAAGGCAAACGGTGTTCCAGGAGCAAAAATCATAAGCGGAGAAGAGGTAGCTCAGATGGAGCCAAATCTTGCTCCCGTAAAATGTGCCCTTTATGCTCCCTCGGCAGCAATAGTTAATCCCTGGGAATTCGCCATTGCAATGGCTGAAAACGCAGTGGAAAACGGCGCTGAGGTGAGGCTTAACAGCCCTGTTACGGCAATGGAGAAAACGGAAAAGGGCTGGCTTTTAAAAACTCCCACAGGAGACGTTGAGGCTAAATATGTTGTAAATGCAGCAGGAGTCAGCGCCGGGGAAGTTCACGAAATGGTTGCGGAAAAGGAATTTACTACAATTCCCTGCCGCGGCGAATATTATCTCCTTGATAAAACAGAGGGCACAAGGGTAAACCATGTTATTTTCCAATGCCCCACAAAGGTGGGTAAAGGCGTTCTTGTCTCTCCCACAGTCCACGGAAACCTTATTGTCGGCCCCAATGCTGAGAATGTGGATTCCGTAGCCAATACTGCGGCCGGCCTTGAGTTCGTAGCTACTATGGCTAAAAAGAGCGTTCCCTCAATTAATTTCAGAGAGAATATAAGAAACTTTGCCGGTGTTCGTGCAAATACGGATAAATCAGATTTTATAATAGAAATGGCGGGGGAAGGCTTCCTTGACCTTGCAGGAATGAAGAGCCCCGGACTTTCAGCGGCAGCCGCTGTAGGTGAAGAGGCGGTAAAGCTTCTTGAAGAAGCGGGACTTTCAGCTCCCAAAAAGGAGAACCCTGTTACAAAGCGTCATAAAGTTCGATTTAAGGAGCTTTCGGCTGAGGAAAAAGCTGAGCTTGTTAAGAAAAATCCTGCATACGGCAGAGTTATCTGCCGCTGCGAAACTATAACAGAGGGCGAAATTATAGATGCCTGCCATGAGATAATTCCTCCCTGCAGCATTGACGGAGTAAAGAGACGTGCCGGCAGCGGAATGGGCAGATGCCAGGGCGGCTTCTGTGGACCGAGAGTCCTCGAAATCCTTGCAAGGGAGCTTAAAAAGGATCCCGAAGAGATAATGCAGGACGGAGTAGGCACCGTAATTCTCACAGGCAGAACTAAAGAGGGAGGCGAGAGAAGATGAACGAACAGCTTTATGATGTAGCGGTAATCGGCGGAGGCCCGGCAGGTCTTGCGGCGGCTTTAAAGGCGAGGGAAAACGGAGCTGAAAAGGTTCTCATTCTCGAGCGTGACAAGGAGGCCGGAGGTATACTCAACCAGTGTATACATAATGGCTTCGGACTTCATTATTTTAAGGAAGAGCTTACAGGTCCCGAATATGCAGGCCGCTTTGTAGCTCAGCTTGAGGGCAGCGGAATTGAGCTTTGGCTCGATACTATGGTTCTTGACCTTAATGCAGAAACTCATGAGATTCATGCAGTAAGCGGAAAATACGGTTACTGTCTTATAAAGGCAAAGGCAATAGTCCTTGCAATGGGCTGCCGTGAGCGTACAAGAGGCGCAATCGGTATTCCCGGAACACGTCCCGCCGGAGTGTTTACGGCTGGTACTGCTCAGAGATATGTCAATATGGAAGGCTACATGGTGGGCAAAAAGGTGCTTATCTTAGGTTCCGGCGATATCGGACTTATTATGGCAAGACGAATGACTCTTGAGGGAGCAAAGGTTCTTGCCTGTGTTGAGGTTATGCCCTATTCCGGCGGACTTAACAGAAATATTGTTCAGTGCCTTCATGACTACAATATTCCCCTTTACCTTTCACATACAATTATTGATATTCAGGGTAAGGACAGAGTTGAAAAAGCAATAGTTGCAAAGGTTGACGAAAACAGAAGACCTATTCCCGGTACGGAAATGGAGTTCGACTGTGACACAATTCTTCTTTCTGTTGGCCTTATCCCCGAAAACGAGCTTACAAGGGGAGCGGGAATCACAATTGACCGCCGCACAAACGGTGCGATTGTCTTTGAAAATATGGAGACACAGGCGCCGGGTATTTTCGCCTGCGGAAACGTTGTTCACGTTCATGACCTTGTTGACTACGTTACAGCGGAAAGCTCCCGTGCAGGAGCCGCTGCTGCTGAATATGCCTGCGGAAAGCGCAGAGGCGGCAGAATTATAGAAGTTGCAAACGGCGACGGAGTAACTTACACCGTGCCTCAGAGAATTCGTGTTGAAGCTGTGGAAAAGTTTGCCGATCTTTTCTTCCGTGTACGCAATGTTTACAGCGGAGATCTTCGCATAGTTGTAAAAGACGGCGATAAGACTGTGGCTTCATATAAGCGAGAGCATCTTGCCCCCGGTGAGATGGAGCATATCACTCTTCCCAAGGTAATTCTCGATAAGGTACAGGGAGATATTACAGTAAGCGTTGAGGAGGCTAAGTGATGAAAGAGTTAATTTGCATTGTATGTCCCAAGGGCTGTCACCTCAAGGTTGATGAAGAAAACGGATATGCTGTTACAGGAAACACCTGTCTTAAAGGTGCGGAGTACGGTAAAAACGAGCTGCTTAATCCCATGAGAGTTGTAACAAGCACTGTAAAAGCGGAAGGCGGAGCCTATCCGAGATGCAGCGTTAAAACAGCGGGTTCCGTACCCAAGGGAAAGATTTTTGAGGTAATGGAAGCCCTTAATTCAGTTACACTAAAGGCTCCTGTAAAAACAGGGGATATAGTGATAAAGAACGTCTGCGGCACAGGCGTAGACGTTGTAGCAACGAGAAGCCTTTGATGAGAATAAAATAAATGAGGAAATCGGGAGAGCCGTCCGAAAGGGCGGTTCTTCTTTTGTTAACTTTTTAAAGAAAACAGGTTATTAAAAAAAGCGCTGCGTTTTTTGCAGCGCTTTTATCTGTATTCATACGAAATTAATGCGGTATATTTTATGTTTTACGTTCTGCATGCGTTTTCTTCAATCTCTTTCGCACGGCTTAAAAATTCATAAGGCACAAAGAAACGATAAGTTTCAACGGCAGGACCGGGCCTTGCGGTTCTGCAGCTGCTTATTACCGAATGTGCTCTGTAAGGTATGCTTTCACGCAAAAGCGCTCCTCTAAGAACGCCGCTGTAAACTATACCTTTTTCGGTTAAAAAGCATAGATCCTCATCTTTAACTTCTCGTAGAGTTTCGCTTTCACAAAAAGGACAAATATCACTGTCTGAAAGAAGTTTGCAGTTTTCGCAGTAATACATAGACATTCTCCTTTCAAAACCGCTTGTTCCGTATGAAGCAGCTTGCGGGAATTTAAAAAATCAGCGTTTTTCAAGAGTTGAAAAGGGAAATTCAATAAGTGATTCCGGCATTACGAATTTAACAAAGCTTATAGGCGTTTCGTCGCCTTTTTCATAAATCCATCTTGTAAGCTCAACTACGCTGTTGCTGCTTCCAAGAGGCAGGTTTTTAAGCTCATGGTCATCTGCCTCACGGATATAAATTGTCTGCTGAATTTTTTCAATTTTAATATTGCTTTCCAAAATGGCATGGGCAACCGACGAGGAGGAATCAATGCTTTTAACTATATTATAGAGCTTGTCTACAAAAAAGCTGTCCTCAATTGCAATGGCCAAATTGTCGGCATAACGAAGCCTTTTAATATGATGCACCCAAAAGTCATCTGCCCAAAGGTTAAGTTCCTTTTCGCTGGCGGTACAGGGCTCGTTTTTTACAATTATGCTGTCGCTTTTAATTCCCATACGGTCGAGAAAATAAGTCAGGGATATAAGGGGCTCGAAGCCGGCAGTACGGCTCATAGGTGAAACAAAGGTACCTATGCCTCTGCGTTTTATAATTCTGCCCTCGTATTCGAGGTCACTGAGAGCCGCTCTAATAGTAGCTCTTCCCACTCCGTGGAGTTCCATAAGTTCTTTTTCCGTGGGGAGCTGGGAATCGGGTAGATATTTATCGGCGGCAATTTGCTTTAAAATATCTTCTTTTACCTGGATATATAGGGGGATGGGGCTGTTTTTGTTTACCATTTTTCATTCCTCCTTGGACATATTTTGATATATCCGAATGAATACAGAGATATACGAACATATAAAATGCATATTAAACAAAATTTTTTCCATTGTCCGCAAATGTTCTGTTGACAAAAGTATACAAAATTGTTAGACTGATGTCAAGATGTACGGACAACTAACTTTAAAATTTCTATCATTGAGTTAATATTTTTTGAAACGGTGTGATGAGATCGATGGCAGAGAGAATAGAGAAGGTACAAAAAGCCCTTATTCGTAAGGGCTTTAAAGAGGTTTATGCAAGGCAGTGGCGACAGTCGGTTATTCTCGAGGGAGAAATGGATGACTGGAAGCAGATTGTCAAAGCCGGAAAAACCGCAGCAAAGTTCGGTTACAAAGGCGTTGTAAACGAGGTAAAGCTTAAAGGTTATACTGCCCCGCCCCTTAGAGTTCCAGATGTTCAGGACGGAGCTCTTGAGGGAAAGCGTCCCGATGTTATGATAATCGGCGGCGGTGTTACGGGCTGTGCAATTGCAAGAGAGCTGACAAAGTATAATCTTACAATTCTTCTTGCGGATAAGGAAAGCGACGTTGCTATGCACGCCTCTTCCCGAAACGACGGAATGATACATCCCGGCATTGCCTCCCATCCGGGAACTCTCAGAGGAGAGATGAACGTTAAGGGCAACGCAATGTACACTCAGCTTTGTAAAGAGCTTGATATTCCCTTTAAACGCTACGGCAATCTTATTCTTTACTCAGACCATGTTTTTGGTGTGGCGGCAGAGCCGGTGCTTGCCGAAAGAGCCAGAAAATTAGGTGTTGAGGGCGGAAAAATTACAAGGGAATACCTTCATCAGATTGAACCCAATATTACCGATAAAGCTTTGGGAGCGTTTATCTATCCCTCTTCGGGAGTGCTGTCTCCCTATAAGCTGACTGTTGCGTTAGCTGAAAACGCAGTGGAAAACGGCGCTGAGGTTTCCCTTAACACTGTTGTGACTGGTATGGAAATTGACGACAACGAAATATGCAAGGTTTTCACCAACAGAGGTACGGTTTATCCGAGACTCGTCATCAATGCGGCGGGAACCTTTGCTGATAAAATTGCCGAAATGGCAGGGGATAAATTTTTCTCCATTCACCCCAGAAAAGGCGAGCTTGTAATTCTCGATAAGAAAAAGGGACATCTCGTAACACGTTCAATGGGTCTTGTGGGTCTTGACCAGGCCTTTGCCGATACAAAGGGCGGCGGAGTTATGAGAACCATTGACGGAAACGTCCTTGTGGGTCCCGATGCATACGAAATACCCGAAAGAGAGGATTTCAGCACCCACAGGGAGAATATAGACGCAATCTGCAAAAAGCATCTGCCCCTTATAAAAGGATTTTCAAAGAGCGACGTAATTACCTATTTTGCAGGGGTTCGTGCTCCTACCTATGAGGAAGAATTTATTAT
>CAUDRD010000009.1 GCA_958451705.1 uncultured Oscillospiraceae bacterium | reverse complement strand
TAGCTTCCGCAGCTTTCTTGGTAGTGCGCTTGCGTGTAGTCTTTTTAGGAGCAGGAGCATCAGTTGCTTCAGTAGAAGCAGCCTGTCCTGCAACCTCTGCGGCTACTGTATTAGCGGCAGTAGAGTTGGCATCAGCGTTTTCTGCTTTAGTTTCCGCAGCTTTCTTGGTAGTGCGCTGGCGTGTAGTCTTTTTAGGAGCAGGAGTTTCCACTGTTTCGGTGGAAGTATCTGCCTTTGTTGTATCTGCGGCTGCTGTATCAGCGGCAGAAACGCTTGTAACATCGGCAGTAACAGCTGGAGCATCAGCTTCTTTAGGCTGTTCGGAAGAATCTGCGTTCTCTTCCTGTGCATTTATTTCCGGAGAGATTTCGCTGTCGCTTCCGTAAGACCATTTATGCATTATTCTGCTTACTGAAGATTCAAAACTTGCAGAAGAATTTACTTCGCCGGCAGTTTCAAGTGATGTTTCTACGGATTTGCCTGTGGAAACTGCTGATGATTCCGGTATAGTTTCGGGTACAACGGTTATTTCGTTTTGAATGGAATCTTCGTCCTCTTCATAAATTGCTTTATCCTTTTGCTTATCTACGACGAAATCGTTTCCTTTGGTATCAAATTCTTCGCCTATTCTAAATTTATTCCTTATATAATTAATAAATGCAGCAACAAAGCCCAATATGATAAATCCGCAGAAGGGCATTAAAAATCCGTCAGCTCTGGGGAGGGCATCAATATAATATCCGAAAACACGGCTTGAGCCAAGGGCCTCTCTTATCATTCCTGTAAGGATCAATGGAATAGCATATCCGATGGAATTTGCAACAGCATCTAAAAATGTATTTTTAATACTGTGCTTTACGGCAAATGCTTCACATCTCTGCACTGTAAGGGAATTTACTGCCAGAAGGGGAATATATATTCCGAGACTTACTTCAATAGACGGCATATAAACGCTCATAAGCATATAAAAAGGTATTATTATCAGTACACCCAGTAAAGCGTATACGCCGACTCGGAGCCATTTCGGCATCTTTTTGAGGATAAGGGCCGTTAAAACTTCTGAGACGATAAGAAGAATTGCTGAAAGTATGGCTAAAACGCAGGCGGTAGCTGCACTTTTTGCAACGGCAATGAGGGGACAGATTCCTATTGCATAAACAAGAACAGGGTTTCGGCTGAAGATTCCTTTTTCAAATATATTTTTCGTTTCCGAGTCAGATGAAGTTCGGTATTTAGCCATTTATCTCAGCCTCCTTTTTCTTCTTTAAAAAAGATTTTTTCGCTTTTTTTCGTTCTGTCTTTTCAGGTTTCTCTTTTTTTTGCTTACCGGAAGAAACGAGATACTTTTCTATAAACGGATCAATAGCGGGCCAAACTGCGTTTATGAGAAGTACTGCAAAGACTGAGCCGTCCTCGTAGGGACCAACGTATCTGATAAGCATACATAAAGCTCCGGCAGACATTCCGTACAAAAGCTTTGAAATAAGTGAATCAGGCTGGGTAGCAGGGTCGGTAACAAAGAAAATTGCACAGAACAGAAGCATACCGGATGCGATCTCCATAACCAGAGACATTTTGCGTCCCGACATAACTCTGGGGAATACCACGGCGCAAAAAGCGCAGACGGCTACAAATCCGGCGGAGGAAATCCAGCGGTCAGGGTATCTTATAAGCAGATAAATTGCAAGGGCTGCGCATACGAGCATACTTGTAGTACCTATTGCACCGGGAATCATTCCCACAAAAACGTCAAAGTAGTTGAACCAGTCGGGGCTGAGAGAGTTTCCTGTTTTCAGCATTCCGGCAAGGGAGGTTTCCGAAACGAAAAGAGGGTCGCTTGCCGTAAGAACTTCAGCGCCGGGAGCGGGAAATTTGAACATATTGCCGGGCCAGCAGATTATGAGAAAAGCAAGGCCGGCGGCAGCGGGTACAAAGGGAGTTTTTGCGGTGCTTCCGAAGGGAAGCTTTGCAACGAGAATTGCAAAGGCGCTTCCTACAATAGGCATCCACAGCGGGACGGATACGGGAAGCATCAGCGCAATTATGACGCCGGTGAAAAGAGAGGATAAATCCGAAATAGAATTTTCCCTTTTGGTTATTGCGCATGCAAGGTATTCGCATATTACGGCGGTTAGAGCTGATATTACAATCAGAGCAATTGCACGCCAGCCGTAATAATATACCGATACGGCAGCAGGAGCCGCTGACATAATGAGCATATCAGCCATATAGTTGCGTATGCTGTTATGATTTAGTTCAATTTTACCGTTACCGAAAAATTTCAAAAGTATCATTCCTTACCATTATTTATTCATTGCGGACAAGTTCGCCGGATATTATGATAGTAGTGTAATCTTTGTGAAAGAGGAGGCAGCCATGAAGATAAGCAGCGACAACAGCAAAAACATAATAATAGAGCTATCGCCGTCAGACCTTGAGGGCCTTGACATAACTTTTGACGATATGGATTATTCAAATATAGAAACCCGCAGGGTTATCTGGACTCTTCTTGATATGGCCCGTATAGAGCTGGGAAGAGACATAGACCCGTCAGGGCGTATGCTTATTGAAGCAACACCTTCCATTAAGGGCGGGTGCGTACTTAATTTTACCGTTCTTTCCGGGGATTCCGATATAATGCCCAAAAGGCTTCTTGTAAAAAAGAATCTTAAAGAGAAAATTATAAACGTTTGGGAGTTTGAAAATCTCGAAAATGCCGCAAGAGCTGCTGCGGCTCTCACTCAAACAGGAAATTCCTGCCCGGAAAGCGTACTTTACTCCATGAACGGAAAATACCGTCTGTTTTTAACAAGCGGAGAATACCCCAAGGGGATTCTCTATGAATTTGCAAAAAGGATAAAAGGGGAAAGCGTTATCGCTTCAACCCAGGAGGCATGGAAATGCCTTTGCGAGAGAAACTGTCTTTTAAAGCTTTCTCGATTAGCTTAAGCTTACTTTTTGACATTTTCGGCAAGCTTTTTCATGTTACTTATGGCTACTGCGGGATTTTTTGCACCGAATATAGCGCTTCCCGCTACAAAAACATTTGCTCCTGCTTCAGCGACAGGGGTAATTGTTTTTTCAGATATTCCGCCGTCAACCTGAATATACATGTTATCAAGACCCAGTTCGCGGCACTTTTCCTTTACTGCGGCAACCTTAGGAACCATGTCCACCATAAAGCTCTGGCCGCCGAAGCCGGGCTCAACAGTCATAACAAGCACCATGCCGATATCTTTTAGGTAAGGAAAAACCGCCTGAGCCGGAGTTGCGGGTTTTAACGCAATACCGGGAGTTTTTCCGGCTTTTTTAATAAGCTCAATTGCCTTAGCAGGGTCCGAATCGGACTCGATGTGGAAAGTGATTATGTCCGCACCGGCATTAAGAAAATCCGGAATATATTTTACGGGGTCGCTTATCATAAGATGAACGTCGAACACAAGGTGGGTGACGTGGCGCATGGCCTTTACTATAGGGGCACCGAGAGTTATATTGGGCACAAAGTGGCCGTCCATAACGTCTATATGCAGCCAGTCAGCTCCGCAATGTTCCATATGGACAAATTCTTCTCCCATTTTGGAGTAATCGCAGGAGAGAATTGAGGGTGAAATTTTTACCATAATACCGCCTCCGTATATGCAAAAATAACTAAGATTATTTTATCAAATTTTATTTAACCGGTCAACGAAAATCAATATAAACAGACCCTTAAAAAGGCTGTATAAAAAACGGCAAAAAAGTATAAAAATTAATTTGCCGTAAAAAGCAGACAGCAGCAGTTTCTTCTTTTTCACTTAAGAAGAAGCTGCCGCTGTTATTTTAATTATTCTTTAACGTAAACTTTTTCAATTTCGCCGATAAATACCTTGTGAAAATCCTTTTCCGGATACCACTTCATAACCGACGGATCAATGAATCCCTCCGGGTCTATCTGCTGAACCGCCATTGTGCGGCATACCATTATGACCTTTGCCTGCTCGATTCCCGTTGTAGAGTCAGTGAATACAGGCTTAAGTCCCGTCTGTGCGGCTTTGTCAATATCTCTGCCGGATTTGCTGCCGCATATTTTCATCTCTTCTTTATATTCACCGTCAAAAAAGCTCAGGGTGAATTTTCCCGACTTTTCGACAAATTCAAGGGTATACCTTTGAGGACGTATAAAGGCAAAAGCTGCGTCCTTGCCCCAGATTTCTCCTAAGGCTCCCCAGCTTGCAGTCATTGTATTCCAGCCCTTTTCGTCACCGGCGGTAATAAGCATCCAGTCGTCGCTTATCATCTGCTGTACACTCTTTTTTATTTCACGAATATTTATCTCTTTAAAACCGTTCATGTAATAAACTCCTTTTCTGTATTGCTTATATATGTAATAGTGTGTATAATATTATACTACAAAGCGGCATAGTTTAAAACAGCTTTGCTCAAAAAAAGCCCTTTTTGAGAAGAGGAAGCATGAAAAATGCACAATTTTCAAAAAGGCTGAATATTTATGCACAAAACCTCTTGATTTTATGCATAAATGGTGTATAATACGGAATATAAATTCACAGAACATTCAGGAGGAAAGAAAAATGAAAGAGATTAAAAAAGTTGTTCTCGCCTATTCCGGCGGACTTGATACATCAATTATTATTCCGTGGCTTAAGGAAAACTACAATAACTGTGAGGTTATCGCAGTTTCCGGCGACGTGGGACAGGGAACAGAGCTTGACGGACTTGAGGAGAAGGCTCTTAAAACAGGCGCTTCAAAGCTTTACATTGAGGACCTCAACAAAGAGTTCGTTGAAGATTACATATATCCCACAGTAAGGGCCGGCGCAGTTTACGAGGGAGAGTATCTTCTCGGAACATCCTTCGCACGTCCCGCAATTGCAAAGAGGATTGTTGAAATTGCAAAGGCTGAGGGTGCCGATGCAATCTGCCACGGCTGCACCGGCAAGGGCAACGACCAGGTTCGTTTCGAGCTTACAATAAAAGCTTTTGCACCTGATATGGAGATTATCGCTCCCTGGCGTATCTGGGATTTTAAGTCCCGTGAAGATGAAATTGAGTATGCGGAAGCACACAACATTCCTCTTAAAATAAACCGTGAGACAAACTACTCAAAGGATAAGAACCTGTGGCACCTTTCCCACGAGGGACTTGACCTTGAGGATCCTGCAAACGAGCCTCAGTACAACAAGCCCGGTTTCCTTGAGCTGGGTGTTTCTCCCGAAATGGCTCCCGATAAGCCCACTTACGTTACAATCTCCTTTGAAAAGGGTAACGCAGTTGCAATTGACGGCGAGAAAATGGAGCCCGTTGCAATTATCAAAAAGCTCAACGAGCTTGGCGGAGCAAACGGCATAGGCCTTGCAGATCTTGTTGAAAACCGTCTTGTGGGTATGAAGTCAAGGGGCGTATATGAAACTCCCGGCGGAACAATCCTTTACAGGGCTCATCAGGTTCTCGAGACAATCACCCTCGACAGGGATACACAGCACTACAAAGAGCTTGTTGCAAACCGCTATGCAGAGCTTGTTTACTTCGGCCAGTGGTTCACTCCTCTTCGTGAAGCTCTTCAGGCTTTCGTTGATAAGACTCAGGAGACAGTTACCGGCGACGTAAAGCTTAAGCTCTACAAGGGCAATATTATCAACGCAGGCGTAACTTCACCCTACACCCTTTACAGCGAGGCTTTCGCAACCTTTGATGAGGACGATGTATACGATCAGACAGATTCAGCAGGATTCATCAACCTCTTCGGACTTCCCATCAAGGTTAAGGCTCTTCTTGACGCACAGCGTGAAGGCAAATAAGAAACAACAAGAATAAACCGGGGTGCGATTTATCCGCACCCTGTTTTCCATAAAGGCAGTTTTAAGGAGGATAGACATGAAGCTCTGGACAGGACGTTTTTCAAAAGAAGTTGACAAAAAGACAAACGATTTTAACTCGTCTATTTCATTCGACAGCAGAATGTTTGCCGAGGATATAGAGGGCAGCGTAGCCCATGCTACCATGCTCGGCGCTTGCGGGATAATCTCAACTGAGGATATGCAGAGCATTATTGAGGGACTTGGGGAGATAAAAGAGGACATAATTTCCGGAAAGCTTCCCATTGACCCGGACGCAGAGGACATACATACCTTTATCGAAGGAGAGCTTACTAAGCGCAAAGGTGACGCAGGCAAACGCCTTCACACTGCAAGAAGCCGAAACGATCAGGTTGCCCTTGATATACGTCTTTTCCTGAGAAAAGAATGCGAGGGGGTAAAATCTCAGCTTAAAGAGCTGTGCGAAGTTCTCTGCAAAAAGGCTGAGGAAAACAAAAACGTCGTAATGCCCGGATATACCCATCTTCAAAGAGCACAGCCTATCACCTTTGGCCATCACCTTATGGCATACGCATGGATGTTTACCCGTGATATTGACAGACTCAGCGACGCCGAAAAGAGAATGAATTATTCTCCCTTAGGCTCCTGTGCTTTAGCGGGTACAACTTATAAAACCGACAGAAGTATATCCGCCGAAAAATTAGGCTTTGACGGCAACTGCCTCAACTCCCTTGACGGCGTATCCGACAGGGATTTCTGCATAGAGCTTGCTTCCGCTCTTTCCCTTGCCATGGTTCACCTTTCTCGTTTTTCCGAGGAAATAATCCTCTGGTGTTCCTGGGAGTTTAAATTTATAGAGCTTGACGACGCATTCTCAACGGGCTCCAGCATCATGCCTCAGAAGAAAAACCCCGATATTGCGGAGCTTGTAAGGGGTAAATCCGGCAGAGTGTTCGGTGACCTCATGACTCTTTTAACGGTTATGAAGGGGCTTCCCCTTGCATATAACAAGGATATGCAGGAAGATAAAGAGGCTATTTTTGATGCTTTTGACACAGTAAAAATGTGCCTTACAGCATTTATTCCCATGATTGATACAATGACCGTTCTCGAAAAGAATATGCGCAAAGCCGCCGCCGGCGGATTCATCAATGCCACGGACTGCGCCGACTGGCTTGTAGGCAAGGGTATACCTTTCCGTGATGCATATAAAATCACCGGTATGCTTGTTGCAAAGTGCATTTCCCTGGGCACAACTCTTGAGGAGCTTCCCATGGAGGAATATAAAGCCGTATGTCCCGACTTTGACGAGGGAGTATACGATGCCATAAATCTCGATAACTGCGTACAGCGCAGACTTTCCCTGGGAGGACCTGCTTCGGAGAATGTCTCCGCACAGGTTGAGGAAGTTAAAAAGATACTGGAAAAGGACTGATTTTAAATGATAAAGGCAGGAATAATCGGCGCTACAGGCTATGCGGGGGCAGAGCTTGTACGCATACTTATAAATCATCCGGAAGCTGAAATTTCCGGAGTGTGTTCCGTCAGCTTTGAGGGTAAACCTATCAGCGATGTTTATCCGTCCCTTTACGGTGTGTGCGATATGGTCTGCACCGATGCAGATACCGTTATCGACTCAAGCGACATAGTTTTTGCCTGTGTTCAGCACGGAATCTCACAGGAGTTTGCGGAAAAATGCAGCAAAAAGAACGTAAAATTCATAGATTTAGGCGCTGATTTTAGACTCGAAAGCGAAGACGACTACAAAGAGTGGTACGGAGGAAGTTACATCTGCCATGACCTCCATGAAAAAGCAGTGTACGGTCTGCCGGAGCTTTTCAGAGAGGACATAGCTAAAACAGACGTTATCGCAAACCCCGGCTGCTATCCCACAAGTATAGCTCTGGGACTTTATCCGGCTCTTAAAAACGGATTTGTCAGCACCGACGGCATTATAATCGACTCCAAGTCAGGTGTTACGGGTGCGGGCAGAGGACTTTCCGAAACAACCCATTATCCCTCCTGCAACGAGGCGTTTTCTCCTTATAAAATCGCCGCTCACCGTCACACTCCCGAAATTGAGCAGACTCTTTCAAAAATTTCAGGAACTGACCTTAAAGTGCTCTTTGTGCCTCATCTTCTTCCCGTAAACAGGGGAATTGTTTCCACAATCTATGCACATCTTGCAAAAGGTGTTACAATGGAAGAAATAAGAAAGGCTTATGAGGAAGCCTACGGGAACGAATATTTTGTAAGAGTTATGGCAGAGGGCAAAGTTGCAAACCTGAGAAACGTCAAGTGCAGTAACTTCTGCGATATATCTCTTCACATGGATTCGAGAACTGATACCCTTATAATTGTAAGCGCAATAGACAATATGGTTAAGGGAGCTGCCGGTCAGGCAATACAGAACATGAATATACTTTTCTCCCTTCCCGAAAAAACAGGTCTTACAATGGTTCCCACCTCCTTTTAAGCCTTAAGGGAAAGGTGGTTTTATATGAACGGTAAAAGGATAGTAAAAATAGGTTGGGCTGTTATAGCGGCAGTGATGCTTTTTGTTATGCTTACCGGCTGCATACCCTCAAATGTTCCTTCTGATACTCCGGCAGGATTTTTCAGCGGTATATGGCACGGCTGGATTGCTCCTATTTCCCTTGTGCTGTCAATTTTTACCGATGCGAGAATTTACGAGGTGAACAACACTGGATTCTTCTACGACCTTGGCTTTTATATGGCTATAATAAGCGGTTTCGGCTCTCTGGCCCTCACCCGTAAAAAGAAAGACTGATTTTAAGGCGAACGGATGTGAAATAAAGATGATTAAATACATAAACGGCGGTGTTACCGCTCCGAAAGGCTTTAAGGCTAACGGCATACACTGCGGAATAAGAAGGAATAAATCAAAAAAGGACCTTGCCCTTATTTACTGCGAAAAAGAGTGTACGGCAGCAGGTGTTTACACTCAGAACCTTGTGTGCGGAGCTCCCGTAACACTTACTAAGGAAAATCTTAAAGATGGCAAGGCTCAGGCAATTGTCTGCAACAGCGGTATTGCCAATACCTGCAATGCCGACGGAATGGAAAAAGCCGTTGGTATGGGCAAAATAGCAGCCGATGCTTTGGGTATTTCCCCGGAAAACATGGTAGTTGCTTCAACAGGCGTTATAGGTCAGCCTCTTAGCCTCGAACCTATTCAAAACGGCATGGATGAGCTTGTAAAGGGACTTTCCGAAAACGGCTCTGACAGTGCGGCTCAGGCCATTATGACTACCGATACAGTAAAAAAAGAGTTTGCCGTATCTTTTGAGCTTAATGGCAAGGAATGCAGAATCGGCGCAATTTCAAAGGGCTCAGGTATGATACATCCCAATATGGCAACAATGCTGGGCTTTATAACCACCGACTGCAATATTTCCTCTCAAATGCTTCAGAAAGCCCTTAAGGCGGCGGTTTCCGACAGCTTCAATATGCTCAGCGTTGACGGCGATACCTCTACAAACGATACAGTCTGTGTACTGGCTTCCGGTCTTTGCGAAAATGAGTATATAGATAGCGAAAACGAAAGCTTCAAAATATTTGCCGATGCTCTCAAAGATATCTGCATAAGCCTTGCAAGAGCTATGGCAAAGGACGGAGAAGGCGCTACAAAGCTTGTAATGTGCTCAGTTAAAGGCGCAAAGGATAAGGAAACAGCTAAAAAGGTAGCTAAAAGCGTAATATGTTCCGCCCTTGTAAAAGCGGCAATGTTCGGTTCCGACGCTAACTGGGGACGAGTTCTGTGTGCTATGGGCTACTGCGGAGCGGATATAGATGTTACAAAGGCTGGAGTTTCCTTTAAATCTTGTGCAGGTGAGTGCGAAGTATGCCGCATGGGTGCAGGTATAGAATTCAGCGAGGAGATTGCCAAAAAGGTTCTTTCGGAGGACGAAATCACAATAGATGTAACCCTCAAAGACGGTGAGGCTGAGGCCTGTGCTTACGGATGCGACCTTACTTATGATTACGTTAAAATTAACGGAGATTACAGAACTTAATCAGGATATAAATTCAGGCGGGTGTTAAGATGCTGGAAAATATAGAAAATCGTGACAGGGCAAATGTCCTTGTGCAGGCTTTGCCCTATATTCAAAAATACTACAACAAGACAATCGTAATAAAGTACGGCGGAAACGCAATGATTAACGAAGAGCTTAAAGATGCCGTTATGACGGATATAGTTCTTCTCTCCCTTGTAGGCATAAATGTGGTGCTTGTCCACGGCGGCGGCCCCGAAATAAGCGATATGCTTAAGAAAATCGGCAAGGAGAGCAAGTTCGTAAACGGTCTGAGATATACAGATGAAGAGACTGTTGAT
Source organism: uncultured Oscillospiraceae bacterium (assembly GCA_958451705.1). Taxonomy (GTDB): domain Bacteria; phylum Bacillota; class Clostridia; order Oscillospirales; family Acutalibacteraceae; genus UMGS263. The sequence goes on along the minus strand of CAUDRD010000009.1, from coordinate 4,827 downwards.
ATTGTTCAGATGGTTCTTGCCGGTAAAGTTAATAAGAGCCTGGTACAGCTTTTGGGAGCCCACAAGGGCAAGGCTATCGGCCTTTGCGGACTTGATGCAGGACTTTTAAAGGCGAAGCAGCTTGGTGAAGGTGAGCTTGGTTTTGTAGGTGAAATCACCGACGTTGACGTAACTCCTGTGACGGACGTTATTTCAAAGGGATATATACCGGTTATTTCTACTGTTGCCGGAGGACCTAACGGCGAGGTTTACAACATAAACGCAGATACTGCTGCGGCAAAAATCGCCTCTGCCCTTCATGCGGAGAAGCTTCTTTTGATGACCGATGTAAGAGGCCTTTTAAGAGATAAAGACGACGAGAGCACCCTTATTTCAGTGGTAAACGTAAGTGAAGTGCAGGCTCTTAAAAACCAGGGGGTTATCTGCGGCGGCATGATTCCTAAAATCGACTGCTGTGTGGAGGCTGTCAGAAGAGGCGTTCACAGGGCTCATATTATCGACGGCCGTATACCCCATTCAATACTTATGGAAATGCTTACCGATGAAGGTATAGGAACGATGTTCCTTTAATGATAAAAAGGACTTGATAAAATGGATTTTGAAACAATAAAGGCAAAAGCGGATAAATACTTTATGGCCACTTACGGCAGGTTTAACGCTGCCCCCGAAAAGGGAAAGAGTGCGACCCTTACGGACGGTGAAGGAAAGAAATATATAGATTTTACAAGCGGAATCGGAGTAAACTCCTTAGGCTACGGAGATGCGGCATGGGTTGACGCCGTTGCAGGACAGGCGGCAAAGCTTCAGCACATTTCTAACCTTTATTATAACGAGCCTTCTGCCCTTCTTGCGGAAAAGCTCTGTGAGATGGCTGGCTTTTCAAAGGTGCTCTTCTGCAATTCCGGAGCAGAGTCCAACGAATGTGCCATTAAAATTGCGAGAAAATACAGCTTCGACCGCTACGGCGAAGGCAGAGGAAAGGTCATTACTCTTGTAAACTCTTTCCATGGCAGAACTATGGCAACTCTTGCGGCAACGGGTCAGGCTGTTTTCCATAATTACTTTTTCCCGTTCCCCGATGGCTTCGCATATGCTGAGGCAAATGATATTGAAGCTCTCAAAGAGGCTGTTGACGATACAGTATGCGCCGTTGTAATGGAGCCCATACAGGGGGAGGGCGGAGTAATGCCCCTTGATAAGGAATACGTCAAAGCCGCTGCGGAGTTTTTAAAAGAAAAGGATATTCTGCTTATATTTGACGAGGTACAGACAGGCGTCGGCAGAACCGGAAAGCTTTACGCATGGGAGTATTTCGGAGTAAAACCGGATATTCTTACAAGTGCCAAGGGCCTCGGCGGAGGGCTTCCCATAGGAGCCTGCCTTGCCGGTGAAAAATGTGCCGACGTTCTTACAAAGGGAACTCACGGAACCACTTTCGGAGCTAATCCCGTAGTATGTGCCGGAGCTTTACAGGTTCTCGACAGACTTACCCCTGAATTTCTCACTAAAGTAAAGGCAAAGGGAGAATATTTTAAATCTCAGCTTCTCAAAATCGACGGAATCAAGTCCGTAAGAGGCGAGGGACTTATGCTGGGTGCAGAGCTTCAAAAGGGCACCGCTGCCGATATTGCGGCAAAGTGCGTTGAAAAGGGACTTCTCGTTTTAACTGCAAAAACTCTTCTTCGTTTCCTTCCGCCTCTTGTAATAACATATGACGAAATTGATGAGGGTATGGCAATACTCAAAAACGTAATAGAAAACAACTGAAAGGACTGATTTATAATGAAGCATCTTCTTAAAATGCTCGACCTTACAACTGAGGAAATAACCGAGCTTTTAAATCTTGCCGACCAGCTTAAATATGAGCAGAAAAACGGCATCAAGCACCACCGCCTTGAAGGTAAAACTTTAGGTATGATTTTCCAGAAGGCTTCCACAAGAACCCGTGTTTCCTTTGAGACAGGTATGTATCAGCTTGGCGGATATGCACTTTTCCTCAGCGCCTCCGATCTTCAGATTGGCAGAGGTGAGCCTGTTGAGGATACTGCCAGGGTACTTTCAAGGTACATCGACGGAATTATGATAAGAACCTTTGAGCAGAGCGAAGTTGAAAACCTTGCAAAATACGGTTCAATTCCCGTTATTAACGGTCTTACGGATTTCTGTCATCCCTGCCAGGTTCTTGCAGACCTTCTCACTGTAAGAGAGCATAAGGGCAAACTTGAAGGCCTTAAAATGTGCTATATAGGCGACGGTAACAATATGGCAAACTCTCTTATCGTAGGCGGACTTAAAACAGGAATGACTGTAAGCGTTGCCTGTCCTGAAGGTTACGAGCCCCACAAGGATGTACTTGATTACGCTGTTCCTACAGGAAACTTCACTCTTTGCCGTGATCCCAAAGAGGCCGCTAAGGATGCAGACGTTATCTTTACGGACGTTTGGTCATCAATGGGTCAGGAGGGCGAAGCACAGCAGCGCCGTAAGGCCTTTGAGGGAGTTTATCAGGTAAACGACGATGTTCTCTCGGTGGCCAAGGATGACTGCATGGTACAGCACTGCTTGCCGGCTCACAGAGGTGAGGAGATCACCGCTGAAGTTTTTGAAGCCCATGCAGATGAGATTTTCGATGAGGCTGAAAACAGACTTCATGCTCAGAAAGCAGTTCTTGTAAAGCTCATGGAAGACTGAGTAAAACTTTACCAGATTTATATATAACCACAAAAGGACGGCTTTTGCCGTCCTTAATTTTTTAGTAATATTTTGAAAATCCGTTGACCTTTTGACAGATTTGTGATATATAGTCAAAAGAGAGGTGATTATATGAAAAAATCTGTTAAAATTATCTTATTCAGCATCCTTGGAATTCTTTTGGCAGTTCTTTTAGCAATTGGAGGTACATTTATGTTTTACTATCCTCATTATAAATCGTCTAAAATGGAGGTCTCCGTGGCAGACAGTGAGCTTAAAGACGGTGAAATCCGTGTGATGAGCTGTAATCTCAGATGCATAAATCCCTCCGATTTAGGCAAGAAAAGCTGGTTTTACCGTGCAGACCTTATTATGAAAAATATTCAGGCGGAGCATCCGGGAATTATCGGTTTTCAGGAGTGTACAAAATATCAGTACCCCTATTTGTGCGAATCGCTGCCGGAATATGACAGCGTAATTACATACCGTGACAACTCCAAAAACGCCGAAGGCTGTCCTGTTTTCTACAGAAAAGATTTATATACCCTCGTTGATAAAGGCTCTTTCTGGCTTTCGGAAACCCCTGATGAAATGAGTATAGACTGGGGATCGGCTTGCTACCGTATTTGCAGCTATGTTATTTTGGAGGCAAAGGACAGCGGAAAACAGTTTGCCGTATTTAATACTCATCTTGACCATGTCAGCGATAAAGCCCGTATTAACGGAATAAAAGTGGTTCTTGATAAAATAGAACAGTTCGGCGGTATGCCCTCTGTGCTTATGGGAGACTTCAATGCTGAGGAAGATTCCGAAACATACCGCAGCGCAGTGGAAAACTTTGACGATGTAAAATATCTTACGGAAAAAACCATGACAAGCGCAACTTACCAGAACTGGGGAAAAGGCCTCGATAACGACTGCATAGATTATGTAATGGTGTCAAAAAAAGGATTTACGGTTAACGAATATAAAGTTGTACAGACCACTTATGACGGAGTATATCCAAGCGACCATTTCCCGCTTTCGGTAAGTTTAAATCTTGTTTAAAATAAAAGAAAACACATAAGCTTAAAATTTATTCAATACAATTATTGGATTAAATTCGACTATGAAAGGAGACACAAAATGTACCGAATTTCAAATTTTACCGACAACGATGATGTAAAAATCATTGACTAAAAGGGACCATTTGCCATTGCCGAGTGGCAGCGCGATTTGAGCGTTATGCCTGGCGGAGCCGTAACCGCTTATTTTTCTTCAAAGATGAACATCAGAAAGCGTCAGCTTATCTGCAATGTTTCTGTTGCAAGTATTACTGTGCAGGCGGGAGCAATGCAGTGGTCGGTAGGAAATGTAAACGCCACTACCGGAATTAAAGGCGCAGGCGATTTGCTGTCCAAGGCATTCCGCGGAGCCGTTACCAAAGAATCCGCAATAAAACCCGAATATAAAGGAACCGGTACCTTGGTTTTAGAGCCTACATATAAACATCTTATTTTGCTTGATACTGCTGAGTGGGGCGGTTCGGTAATGCTTGATGACGGACTTTTCCTCGCCTGTGACTCCAGCCTTAAGCATAAAACGGTCATGAGAAATAACCTTTCTTCAGCTGTTGCAGGAAATGAGGGATTATTTAATCTAAGCCTTAACGGAAACGGAGTATTCTGTATTGAATCTGACTGCCCGAAAGAGGAGCTTATTGAGATAACTCTCGAAAATGATGTTGTTAAAATTGACGGAAGTCTTGCAATTGCCTGGAGTGCCGGCCTTAACTTTACCGTAGAGCGTTCGGGAAAAACTTTAATAGGTTCAGCAGCTTCCGGTGAAGGACTCGTAAACGTTTACAGAGGCACAGGAAAAATTCTCATGATGCCAAGCGCCAATATGCCGAATATATAACTTAAAATTTAAACACCTAATAATACAGCGTCCTCCTGCTCAGGATTTTTCCGGCAGGGGACGCTGCTTTTTTAACTGTTTTTAGTTATCACTTTTACTGCTGACGTTTTCACTTTTTGTGCTTGTCTCTATGCAGAAATCCTTAACGCCGCATTTAGGACAGGTAAGCTTTCGTGTCTTTGGAGTATGCGTTGAAAAGAGAAAATATTTAAGCTTTGGCTTAAATACATTTTTGCA